>JACQUM010000075.1 GCA_016210295.1 Chloroflexota bacterium
ACCCCCTTCCTGGCCAGGAAGGGGGTAGAAATTATATCTGGGGGACACCCCCAGACCCCCGCCAGAGTCCCGAGTTATCGGGACTCTGGACTCTCCCTTTTCAGAACCCTTCTAGGGGAGACCTTTCGCCCAGCGTAGAGTGACCCTTGGATAGCGAAGCGCGGCTCTTGAACGTCCTGCTATCCTCTAAGGAAGGCGAAAGAATACACGGAGAGAAGGAGGGGAGATGGCCCGCAAGACGGCTCGGAAGCTGCCCACGGAGCAGGAGGTCATCGGCTACCTGAAGACCCAGAGCAACTGGGGACGATGGGGCAAGGACGACCAGATCGGTACGATGAACCTCCTCACGCCGGAGAAGACGGCCCGGGCCGCTCAGCTGGTCCGGGAAGGAGTCACCGTTACCTGCGCCCGCCCCGTCGTGTACGACTCGGCGCCCGACGTCTTTGTCCAGCCGCAGCACTTCATGTTCGGCACCGGCGAAGGGCTGACGGAGCGCGACATGGAGGCTCAGCCCTCGGGGGGCTCCATGGACTATTTCGGCATGGTCTTCCACGGCCACACTATCACCCACGTGGATGCCCTGTGCCACGCCTTCTGGAAGGGCCAGATGTACAACGGCTTTCCCGGGCGGCTGGTGGGCTCCCGGGAGGGTGCACAGGTGGGAGCCATCGATCTGCTTCACAAGGGGATCGCCGGGCGGGGCGTCCTTCTGGACATCCCTCGTCTGCGGGGCGTGAAGTGGCTGGAGCCAGGCACTCCGGTCCTGCCCAAGGACCTGGAGGAGGCGGAGAAGGCGCAGAAGGTGCGTGTGGAGGAGGGAGACATTCTCCTCGTCCGCACGGGGCACTGGCGCAAGCGGGTGGAGACGGGGCCGGTCAACAACAATACCGTCGGGATGGCGGGGCCGCAGGCGGCCTGCATCCCCTGGCTCCGGGAGCGGGGCGTCGCCATGCTGGGGTGCGACTCAGCCAACGACGTCGCGCCCAGCGGCTACTCCAAGCTGAACATCCCCATGCACCACATCGGGATCGTGGCCCTGGGGCTCTGGCTCCTGGACAACGCAAACCTGGACGACCTGGCCCAGGCCTGCGCGAAGCGGAGCCGGTGGGAGTTCTTTTTCACCGTCAATACCCTGCGCCTCGCCAACGCAACCGGGTCGCCGGTGAACCCCGTGGCGGTCTTCTAGACGGACTCTAGAGCTTAGCCAGCGGATGGCTCTGCCCGATGATGTTGACCAAGAGCGTGGTACTTGGGGGTGCAGGGGGCGAAGCCCCCGACGGGGTTCTCGGGGTGTCCCCTAGTCTTTTCTTTTGCCCCCTCTCCCGCGCGCGGGAGAGGGGGCTAGGGGGTAAGGGCCGATGCCGAGAGAAGCAGGGAGGAGAGCGATGACGACCAAGCTTCCGTCAGAAAAAGCGGTCATGAGGTACATCGAGACCCAGAGCAACTGGGGCCGGTGGGGGAAGGAGGACCAGCGGGGTACGTTGAACCTGCTGACGCCCCAGAATACCGCCCGCGCCGCCAGGCTCGTGCGCGAGGGGGTCAGGGTGAGCTGCTCCCGGCCCATTGGCTACGAGCTCGCCCGCGACGTCAACGTCCAGCCGCTCCACTTGATGCGGACCACCGGCGAGGGGCTGACCGCGGGGGACATGGAGGCACAGCCAACGGGGGGCTCCTCGGACTTCATCGGCATGGTCTTCCACGGCCACAGCATCACCCATCTGGACAGCCTCTGCCACGCCTTCTGGAAAGGCCAGATGTACAACGGGCTGCCCGCCCGCCTGGTCACGAGCTTCGAGGGGGCGAAGGCCGAGGCGATAGACGTGCTTCACGACGGCATCGTGGGCCGCGGCGTCCTGCTGGACGTGGCGCGGACAAAGGAAGTGCCCTGGCTGGAGCCGGGGACTCCCGTCCTGCCGGAGGACCTGGAGGCGGCGGAGAAGGCACAGAACGTCCACGTGGAGGAGGGAGACATCCTCCTTGTCCGGGTGGGCCACATGAGGAGGCGGAACGAGAAGGGCCCGGTCTCGGCCATGGTGGAGGGGCACGCGGGGCCCCACGTGGTCTGCGTCCCCTGGCTCCGCCAGCGGGGGGTGGCGGTGCTGGGCGGCGACTCCGCGAACGACGTCTTCCCCAGCGGCTACAAGAGCCTCTTCGCCCCCATGCACCCCATCGGGATCGTGGCCCTGGGCCTGTGGCTCCTGGACAACGCCGACCTGGAGGGGCTGGCCCAGGCGTGTGAGCGAAGGGGCCGGTGGGAGTTTTTGTTCACCATCCATCCACTGCGCCTGACCAGCGCCACCGGCTCGCCCGTCAATCCCGTGGCAGTTTTTTAGGGCCCCGCCAGCCTCGCCCTTTCTCTCCTCGTCCCTTGCCAGAGCCACGGGGAGGGAGCATATCTTTTGTAGGGGAATGCTTGCCGCTGGACCTCTGCCCTCCTGAAACAAGAGCGACCATGGACACGATGCCTTCCGAGACCGTCGAGCTGAGAGGCCACATCATCGACTCCCTGACCCTCCCTAAGGTCCTGGACCAGATCCTGGCCGCGGGAGGCCAGTTCGAGATCGAGGAGGTCCAGATCGGGAAGCGGCGCACCGACCTGAGCTACGCCCGCATCAAGGTGCAGGCCGCTTCGGAGGCGCACCTGGATCGCATTTTGGGGCTGCTGAAGGCCCAGGGCGCCCAGCCCCTCGTTCACGAGGATGTTGTTCTCGTTCCCGCGGACATGGACAGCGCCTTTCCGGACGACTTCTACAGCACCACGAACCTCCAGAGCTTCGTCCGGTGGCGTGATCGCTGGCTGGAGGTCGCCGACATAGAGATGGACTGCGGCATCGTGGTGGACGAGGAGCGAGGCGTCGCACTGTGCACGCCCATGCACCGCGTCCGCAAGGGCGACGCCGTCGTCGTGGGGCACCTGGGCGTCCGGGTCGTTCCCCTGGAGCGCCAGGAGCGAGGGGAGCTGTTCGCCTTCATGGGGAGCGAGGTATCCCCGGAGAGGCCCAAGGGGGCGGTTATCCAGGTGGTTGCCCGCGAGCTGGAGGAGGCCCGGGCAGCGGGCAAGAAAGCCCTCTTCGTCGGCGGGCCGGTGGTGGTCCACTCGGGGGGTGTCGAGCCCCTGGTCGAGTTGATCCGGAGGGGCTACTTCCGCCTCCTCTTCGCCGGCAACGGCTTCGCCGCCCACGACATCGAGAACGCCCTGTACGGCACGTCCCTGGGCGTGCGCTTGAGCGATAGCGTGCAGGTGTCCGGAGGCCATCGCCATCATCTCCGGGCCATCAACACCATCCGGCGGCTGGGAGGCATCCGGGCGGCGGTGGAGGCGGGGGTGCTGACATCGGGGGTCATGCGCGCCTGCGTCACCCATGACGTGCCTTTCATCCTCGCCGGCTCCGTCCGCGACGACGGTCCTCTCCCCGAGGTGGTCTCCGACGTCCTGGAGGCCGCGGACGCCATGCGCCGGGAGGTCAGGGATGTCCACCTGGCTCTGGTGGTGGGGTCCGCCCTCCACGCCATCGCCACTGGCAACCTGCTTCCCGCGACGACCCGGCTGGTGGTGGTGGACATCAATCCCGCCGTGCTGACCAAGATCTCCGACCGGGGAAGCTTCCAGACCGTGGGGATCGTCTCCGACGCCGGCCTCTTTTTGCGGGAGCTGCTGGCGGCGCTGGGCGGGGGCCGCTGAGGTGGCCACCCTGCTGATGTGCCCTGCCACCTATTTCGACATTGAGTATGAGATCAATCCGTGGATGCGGCTCAGCAGGCAGGTGGACCGGCCCAGGGCGCAGAGCCAGTGGCAGGAGCTTCATCGAGTGCTCACCGCCGAATTGGGGGTTACCGTCGAGCTGATGGAGCCGGTGCGGGGGCTGCCCGACCTTGTGTTCACCGCCAACGCCGGATACGTGAGCGGCCGCGTCGTCCTGAGCAGCAACTTCAAATATCCGCAGCGGCGGGGGGAGACTCCGCACTTCGAGGCCTGGTTTCTCTCCCACGGGTATCGGGTCCACAGACCGGCGGAGGAGTGCTTCTTCGAGGGCGCCGGAGACGCGCTGCCTCTGGGAGAGGCCATCTTCGCGGGCTACCGCCACCGCTCGGAGATCTGCTCTCACCAGAAGGTGGCTACTCTCACGGGCCGGCAGGTCCTCTCCCTGGAGCTGGTGGACTCCGCGTTTTACCATCTGGACACCTGCTTCTGCCCGCTGGGGAACGGGGCCGCCCTCTACTATCCGGGGGCTTTCGATGCGTACGCCCGAACCGTCATCGAGGCGAATGTTCCTCGTCCCATCGCCGTCGCTGAGCAGGACGCCCGTCTATTTGCCTGCAACGCCGTGGTGGTGGGTAGGACCGTCGTTCTCAACGCCGGCTGCGCGGACATCGAGGAACGGCTGAGGAAGGCGGGCTATTCCCCTCGGGCCATGGACCTCTCCGAGTTCATGAAGTCCGGCGGCAGCGCCAAATGCCTCACGCTGCTGCTCGAGTGACCTACCGCCCTTGCCGCTGGGCGAGCTCCAGCAGGGCGAACCGTGTGCTGAGCGGGTGGACCCAGGCCGTGTTCGGGGACTCGGGCTCTGTGGTCACGCGGCCACCGGAGGCCCGCACTCTATCCATGGTTGCCCGGAGGTCGTCCACCTCGAGACTGACAAGGTAGATGCCTTCCCCTTCCGGATTATCGGGGCGGGCGCGGGACCTCATATGACGGGCCAAGGCGCTGTTGGGATCGGACACCTGTATAAGCTCGATGTAGTTCCGCCCGCCGCTCCCCATCATGGCGTTCTTGAATCCCCAGCGGGTCTCCCGGATGGGCGTGGCCTGCTCCAGGCCGAGGGTCTTGTAGAGGGCGACGGCCTCGTTCAGGTCTCGAACGGCCACCGAGAAGTAGGTGAGCCCCGTGATCATTGCTTCCCCTCCTGCGCGGAAAGATGTGTGGGCTCATTGTGGGCCTCCCGCCCCTCATTCTGTCAACGGGGGCAACGCCTGTGGGAGT
>JACQUM010000069.1 GCA_016210295.1 Chloroflexota bacterium
GAGCCTGCCCTGAGCCTGCCGAAGGGAAGGGGGGTAAGGGAGATGGTCGAAAGGTTTTGAGCAGCCTGCTAGGAGAGGGGGATTCAGGGGGTACGGGCCAACCTACGAGACCGGAAGACGCACCTCGGTAAGTAAGTCCTCGGGGCGCGTCCGGCTGGGGTCGGAGAGGTAGACCTCCTCCGTCGGTCCCTGGACGGTGTGCTCGTTCCTCGTCACCCACTCCAAGAGGCGCGTGTAGGTCTCTCCCACCTGGTTGTAGGGTCCCTTGTGCAAAGCCCGAACGATACGCCGCTCCGGCAGCTCCTTGACACCGTGCCCTCTGGAGTCGGCGGTCTTGGTGGGAGCCTGGGCGGAGACGGGGAAGAAAGCTTCCCACTCCAGCTGGTCTGGCGAGGTCTCGGTGGGGGAGTTGTAGTAGAGGGCGCCGGCCGGGCCCGTGGCGCCTAGCCGCTGCTCATGCATCCACTGGAGGAGCTCCTCGAGCTTGCCGGGGAAGAGGGAGTAGGGGCCGCGGACATGGACGTAGGCGACTTTGGCGGCGGGGACGCGGGCCATTGTGGGCTCGGAGACAGTCGGCATGAGAGGCTCTCCTTAGAGGCGGTCTACAAACAGTCTACGGATCGGCCTGGGGTTTCGTAAGTCGGGGTTCCTCGGACAGGTCGAAGCGGAAATCCTCGATGACGGTGTTGGCGAGGAGACGCCGACACATCTCTGTCACCTGGGCCTCCGCGGTGGCGCGGTCGGGGGCGTCGAGGTAGACCTCCAGATATTTCCCCAGCCGGACCCGCCGAACGGAGGCGTAGCCGAGGTTCTTGAGCCCCCCGAGGACGGCCAAGCCCGGCGGATCGTTGACGCCTGGCTTCAGAGTAACGTACACGCGCGCTAAGAACAGCATGGGCAGGCTTTGCAGACTCACTCCGTAATTCCCGTGATCACGCTAGCATCTTTCCCGTTAGCTGGTGAAAGACCTCCCTATACCGCGCGGCAGTGCGCTCGACGATCTCCGGGGGTAGGACAGGGGCGGGGGGCTCCTTGTTCCAACCGGACTCCGTGAGCCAGTCCCGGATGATCTGTTTGTCGAAGCTGGGCTGCGGCTTGCCGGGCTGGTAGCTCGCCGCGCCCCAGAAGCGGGAGGAGTCCGGCGTGAGCAGCTCGTCGATGACGGCGAATTGGCCGTCGATCCACCCGAACTCGAACTTCGTGTCGGCGACGATGACGCCACGCTCGCGCGCGAACGCGTGGGCGAAGGTATAAAGGGCGATGCCGGTCTCCTCAAGGGTTCGGGCCAGGGAGGCTCCGACCAGGTCGCGGAGCTGGGGTAGGGTGAGGGGGATGTCGTGGCCCCTTTCGGCCTTGGTGGTCGGGGTGAACAGCGGCTGGGGGAAAGCCTGGCTCTCCTGAAGGCCGGCCGGCATGGAAGAGCCGTTCACGCTCCCCGACCCTCGGTATTCCGCCCAGGCGGACCCCGTGATGTAACCCCGGACGACGCATTCGACGTCGATGCGCTTCGCCTTCCGGATCACCATGCCTCTCCGGGCGATCTCGTCGGGGAGCGGTCCTTTCTTGAGGTAGGTGGCGACGATGTATGGGTCGTAGGCCATACCGAGGAAGTGGTTGGGAGCGATGTGGGCCGTCTTGCGGAACCAGAAGGCAGAGAGTTCCGCAAGCACAATGCCGCGCCCGGGGATGCCCGTGGGGAGGACGACGTCGAAGGCGGAGACCCGGTCGGTGGCGACCATCAGCAGCGCGTCACCGAGATCGTAGGTATCCCGGACCTTGCCGCGGCGGAAGAGGTTGGGGATCTGGGTATAGGTCAGCAGGCTTGGCAGGGCCATCCTCCTGGGTGAGGGTCTAACGCGGCTACAGGATACAGGAAGGGATAGCCGGTGTCACCTGGGCAAGAGCCCGCTATCCTGTTCGTTCCGCAAGATGAGCTTCGATCTCTCGCCGGATATGTCCTATGCTCGGCTGTTGGCATGGTTCAACCGATTCAAGCGAGCCTCTGTGTCTGTGATGCGGGAAGAATGGCAGGCTTGGATGATGGGGCGTGTTGTCGTAGCGGAAGATAGGGACGCTGTTTTGCGGATCGAAGAAGTAGAAGGAGTAGTGCCGCCATTCGGGGAAGTCGCCGGAGAAGTCCACGGTCAGTAGAAGGGCGAGACGAGCGACATCCAGGTAGTCTATCTGAGCCTCTAGCTTGGCGAGCGAGTCGTCCACCTCTTCGACAGTGGGATCGCGGACCAGGGTTGCATAGGCGGATGCGCCAAGGAAATTCTGGATGATGCGCTCGAAGAGGTCCGCTAGCTCGGGCCGCATGACCTCAAGCTCTCACCCCCGCGTCGATCAGCCCGACCTTAGCAGCCATATCATAGTACGTAGCCCAACGAAGATAGTCGGCTTTGTCGGTCAGGTGGCCTGTGTTGAACTTGACGTAGAACTCCTGTGAACTCATCTTGTAGCGGGCCTCGAACGCGGACAGGAGCTTCGCTAGGTCCGCCGACGTCAGCCGGCGGACTGAGAGTCGGGACTTATCAAAGCTGGTAGGCATAGCGCTCCCAGTTTACGTTTACTGAGATGCGTCGTCAATGAGAGACGTGGATGATCACCTGGGCAGGAGCCCCAGTCGCCGGAAGGAATCGTCCACGTAGCGGGTGTAGTAGGAGTAGTCGAACAGGGCGTCGAGCTCGGCGGGGGGAAGATGCCTCGTGACCTGCGGGTCCGCGCGGAGGAGGTCGCGGAAGTCGGCCCGCTCGCGCCACGCGGCCATGGAGGCTCGCTGGACAAGCGCGTAGGCCTCCTGTCGGCCCAGGCCCTTGTCGATGAGCGCCAGCAGCACCCGCTGGGAGAAGAGCAGGCCGTGGGTGAGCTCCAGGTTCTCGCGCATTCGCTGGGGGTAGACGTTGAGGCCGCGCATCACGCCGGTGAACAGGTCCAGGATGTAGTCCAGGGCCAGGGAGGCGTCGGGGAGGACAAGGCGCTCGGCGGAGGAGTGGGAGATGTCCCGCTCGTGCCAGAGAGCCACGTTCTCCAGAGC
>JACQUM010000078.1 GCA_016210295.1 Chloroflexota bacterium
AAGTGCAGAATCGAATGCCTCTGGGTCCTCATCGCGGATGAATGCGAACACACCTTCGTTAGGTATGAAGAACAAGACATAGTCAACGGTACTCTGCCTGGGATCAATATATTCGCGGCTGGCCAACTCTTTAATACGGGAGCGGACATCGCGCAAGAAACTCGGTTCGTAACCTTGCCGTTCAGAGTCTGATTCAGCCTCAACATACCGAACGTAATTGTCGAATGGGAACTTGACATCCATGTTCAATTGTAGTGACCGCGGAAGCAGAAACGTGTAGTCAGGACGCCCCGTTCCTGACTCTACGGTTGTTTGTTTTATGTAGTTGACGCCTTCTACGAATCCCGCGCTACGCAATATGTCCTCAGCCATGCGCTCTCCCCACTGGCCTCGAGCCTGAGAACTAGCCAAGACTTCGCGCAGTCCAGATGTAGATGTCGTCAGTGCAGCCGTCTGGTCACCTATCGCCTTGAGATTCGTGTTGAGTTCAGCAAACTTCTTTTCTCTGTCAAGCTCGAATTCACCTATCAACTTGGATACTCTCCCCAATTCGATCTTCATCTGATCGAGTTGCTGATCTATCAAGGTTTTCTTCTGAAGCAGGTCGTTACTCCCCGCTTCTGTGAGTGCCTTGAAGCGAGTTTCTGCCAAGTCTAGGAATGTCTTTTGGGCTTTTTCTAATGCTTCAAGGGATAGGGACCCAAATTGCGCCTTGAGTACTTCTGTGATATCGGCCACTGCCGGTTGTTCCTTTGGGCGCCCAATCCCCAGCAAACGGAGAAGCAGATTCCAAAGCCAAGCTAGTATCTTGAGCATGTGCGCCCCCTTCGCATCTGCATTATAGTGCCCTCCAAGGCCCTCGAACAGAGAGGGCGGCTCGTTTCCTTGTCCGCCTTCTCTGCCCCAGCTATACTGACAGGCAGCACACGCTCGGAGGCTCCGTGGAGACCTTCGCCCCCTTTTCCGTCGAAGTGCCCGCGACCACGGCCAACCTCGGCCCGGGGTTCGACTGCCTCGGCCTGGCCCTGGACCTGTGGAACCGTGTCACCGTCCGCCCCGCCAACACCTTTGCCTTGGAGGTCACGGGCGAGGGCGTCGAAGGGCTTCCCCTAGGAGAGAAGAACCTGGTCTACCAGACAGCTATCGCCCTCTTCCGCCGCCTGGGGCAGACGCCTCCGCCCATGCGCCTCCTCTGCGAGAACCGCATCCCCCTCACCCGCGGCCTGGGCAGCAGCGCCGCCGCCACCGTGGCCGGCCTCATGGTCGCCAATCACCTCACCGGCGAGACCCTCTCCCCCTCTACCCTCGTGGAGCGCGCCACGGAGATCGAAGGCCATCCCGATAACGCCGCCCCTGCGGTCTTCGGCGGCTGCCAGATCGTCGTGCAAGAAGATAGGGCCTTCCGAATCCGCGCCGTTCCTCTCGCACCGGGCCTGGAGTGCTCCCTCTTCGTCCCCGAGGTCCGTCTGGCCACGGAGCAGGCGAGGGCTGTCCTTCCAACCAACGTCCCCCGCGCCGACGCCGTCTTCAACGTCGGCCGCACGGCTCTCCTGGTGAACGCCTTGGCCACTGGCTCCTGGGAGGACCTGCGGGCCGCCACGGAAGACCGGCTTCATCAGCCGTACCGAGAAGCTCTCTTCCCTCCCATGAAGCCCCTCTTCCAAACGGCGCTGGCGGCGGGAGCCCTGGGGGTGTTCCTCTCCGGCTCGGGCCCCAGCGTCCTCGCCTTCGCCCTGAAAGGCCGAGGCGCCGCCGTCGCCAAGGCCATGGAGACACGGGCGCGGGCCATGGAGCTGCCGGGCTCCGCGCGAGTCGTTGCGCCCTCCGCTCGAGGCGCCCGCATCGTGACGGACGTGAGGAGCCGATGACGCTCCGTGTTCAGAAGTACGGTGGGAGCTCCGTCGCCGGGGCAGAGCGGATCCAGGCGGTGGCGGAGCGCATCGTCCGTGCCCGCCAGGCTGGCGACCAGATCGTCGCCGTCGTCTCCGCCATGGGCAAGACCACCGACCAGCTCATTGAGCTCGCCCGGCAGGTGAGCAACAGCGACCCCGATGCGCGCGAGCTGGATGTGCTCCTCTCCACGGGCGAGACGGTCTCCAGCACCCTCCTGGCCATGGCCCTCCACGCCCGGGGCTGCCCCGCCATCAGCCTCACCGGTCTTCAGGCAGGTATCCGGACGGACGCCTTCTTCAGCCGCGCCCGCATCCTCACCGTCGACCCCGAGCGCATCCGGCAGGAGCTGGAGCAGGGACGCGTGGTCATCGTGGCCGGGTTCCAGGGCATCACGGAGCAGATGGACGTCACGACCCTTGGCCGCGGCGGCTCCGACACCACAGCCGTGGCCCTGGCGGCAGCGCTGCGCGCGTCGACCTGCGAGATCTATACCGATGTGGAAGGCGTCTACACCGCCGACCCACGCATCGTTCCGGAGGCAAGGAAACTGCCGACCATCCTCTACGAGGAGATGATGGAGCTGGCCACCCAAGGCGCCAAGGTGATGCACAACCGCGCGGTAGAGCTGGGATGGGCGCACGGTGTCCCCATCTATGTCGCCTCCAGCTTCACCGACGCACCGGGCACCCTCATCCAAGGGACCGGGCAGGCAGGAGGGCCCATGCAGATCGAAGTCAGCAACAAGGTCCAGGCCATCGCCCACGACCCGAACGTGGCCAAGATCACCCTTCTCCGCGTGCCGGACCGCCCGGGCATCGCCTCCGCCGTCTTCGCTCCTCTCGCCGAGGCGGGGGTCAGCGTGGACGTCATCGTGCAGAACAGCAGCGTCGAGAAGATGACCGATCTCTCCTTCACCGTGGCCCGGGGAGACGCGGCCCGCGCGCGGGAGATAGTGGAACGGGTGGGCAAGACGATCTCCGCCGGCGGCGTCACCAGCGATGACACCCTGGCGAAAGTAAGCATCGTGGGAGCGGGAATGCAGGACGCCCCTGGCTACGCGGCCCGCATGTTCCAGACCCTGGCCGAGGCAGGCATCAACATCGAGATGATCACCACCTCGGAGATCCGTATCACCTGCATAGTGCGCCGCGAGGCGACGGCGGAGGCGGTGCGGGCCCTGCACCGCGCCTTTCGGCTGGAGACGCCCGAGGGGGCGCCCAAGAAGGAGTGATGGGACAGGCGGGCCCGCCGCATCCCCCTGCCGTCCTCTCCATCGTCATCCCCGCCTTCAACGAGGAGCGACGCATCGGCCTCACCCTGGAGACGGTGGACGACTACCTCGAGGCGACCTACTCCTCCTCGGAGATCGTCGTCGCCGACGACGGAAGCGCCGACGGGACGGCAAAAAGGGTGGAGGAGGCTGCAACCCGCCGCCCCCGCATCCGCCTCCTCCGGCTCCCCCACCGAGGCAAGGGACACGCCGTCCAGAAGGGGATGCTGGCTGCCCAGGGGGATGTCCGCCTCTTCTCCGACGCCGACCTCTCGGTGCCCATCCAGTCCCTGCCGCTCTTTCTCTTGCCCGCTCAAACAGCCGACGTCGTCATTGCCTCCCGGGAGGTACACGGAGCGATCCGCCTGGGGGAGCCCGCTTCCCGCCACCTCATGGGGCGCGTCTTCAACAGGGCAGTCGGTCTTCTGACGGGCCTCTCCTTCTCCGACACCCAGTGCGGGTTCAAGTCCTTCACTCGCCCCGCCGCCGAGGCGATCTTCCCCCATCAACGCGTCCATGGCTTCGGCTTCGACGTGGAGGTCCTCTACTTGGCACGACGTCTCGGCTTCCGCGTCGTAGAGGTGCCGGTAGAATGGCATTACGCCCCGGGTAGCAAGATCCAGCCCTGGCGTCATTCCTTTACCATGCTGGCAGAGGCGGCCAGCGTCCGCTGGAACGCGATGCGAGGCAGATACCCTGCCAGGAGGTAGCTGTGGAGACGGTCCAGGAAATCCTGAAGCAGGCGAGGACGGTCGCCGTGGTCGGACTCTCCCCCAGGCCGGAGAGGGACAGTCACGAAGTCGGGAGCTATCTGAAGGAGCAGGGCTACCGGATCATCCCCGTGAATCCCCAGGCCCGGGAGGTCCTGGGGGAGAAGTGCTACCCCAACCTCTCCGCGATACCTGAGTCCATTGACGTGGTAGATATCTTTCGCCGCTCCGAAACCGTCGGCCCTGTCGTCGCGGAGGCCATCGCCGTGGGGGCCAAGGCAGTCTGGATGCAAGAAGGCGTGATCAACGAGGAGGCGGCTCGGCAAGCTCGCGCTGCCGGCCTCGGCGTCGTGATGGACCGCTGCATGAAAAAGGAGCACCAACGGCTCAAGGCGGAAGGAAGGCTGCAGTGAGAGGACGCTCGCCTCTCGCAAGGCCTGACGCAAACACCAGAAGTACAGAGGTGCAGGTCCGCTGCCAAAAATTCGGGAGAAAGTCTGCACAAGAAGGCCATTCTCCCCTTGAAACAGAGAAAGGAGCACCTTAGAATACGCCCGTCCAACCTCACCGAGGAGACCGTGGTGACCCTCTTCAAGTCAAGAGAAGAAGCAATCTCTCCCAAAGAGCAAAGAGAGCGGGCTATCTCCCTCGCCCTTCTGGGCCTGTGGGAAGAAGCCGAGCAAGTAAACCGAGAGCTTCTGGAAAGCTTCCCCGAGGACATCGAAGCGCACAAACGCTTGGGGAAGGCGCTCATGGAGCTGGGGCGCGACAAGGAGGCACGCGGCGCGTTCGAAAAGGCTCTCGCCTTCAACCCGGGCGATCCCGTCGCGCGGCGCAACCTAGCGAAGCTCCAGCGCCAGGGAAAGAACGACGGGGCCTCCCTTCGGGCAAGAACGCCGACCTTGCCCAACCTTTTCATTGAAGAGATAGGGAAGTCAGCGGCCACGCCCCTCATTGACCTGGCCCCTCGGCCTGTCCTGGCACGGACCGGCGCTGGGAAACTCGTCCGTCTTCTTCCCCGGCGAGACCGTCTGGTCGTGGAAACGGTCCAGGGCCAGTACCTCGGCAGGGTGGAGCCCCGAACCGCGAAGCGTCTCTTGGAGCTGATGGCCTTGGGGAACAAGTATGCTGCCGCGGTCCTCTCTGCGAGCGACGATCACCTCCGCATCATCATCAAGGAGACCTTTCAGCACCCCAACGCCAAGGCGCGACTCTCCTTCCCCACTCGTCAACCCGACGACTTTCGCCCCTACGCCTCCCGGCGCCTCCTCCAGTACGGCGACGAAGAGACAGAGAAGGCCGGTGCCGAGGAGGCGGAGACGGAGGACGACAAGGTGGATGGGGAGGGCAGACCCTCCTCGTCCGCCGGAGAGGGCGCCGAAGAGGACCTTGCAGCTGAACAAAGTTTAGAGGAGGCCGAGGAGGAAGAGAACGAAGACAGCGAGGAAGACGAGGTTTAGGCGGAAAAAGCAGAATGGCGGATGCAAAGGATGGAGAGGAGACCCATACGGTCTCCTCTCCATCCTGCGTTTCTTGCACCTTGAACGGCCCCTTTGCTAGGATGCCTAACAGGATGCTGAAAAGGAGAGTCCAGTCCCGAGAAATCGGGATTGGCAGTCCGCCATAGGCGGATGGGGGTGTCCCCCAGATAGATTTGCTGCCCCTTCCTGGCTAGGAAGGGGGCAGGGGGATGGTCAAAAGGGGTTTTAGATCAGCCTGCCAAAGGAGGAAGCCATGACCGACTTCGCCCTTCTCCGCGACCAGATCACCGCCCTGCGGAAAGTGCTCTATCTCAACTGGGGGTGGGACGGCCCCTCGCCGGAGCCCGTCCTCCAGGCCATCGAGCAGCAGCTCCGCCTGGAGAACACGGAAGGGCCCACCTCCCCTCCTGTCCTCGCCGGACGGCGCGATATCTTCGACCAGGCGCGACAGGCCTTCGCCTCCTTCCTCGGCGTGACGCCCCAGGAGATCGCCCTCACCGAGAACACCACGGAAGGGATAAACCTGATCGTCAGCGGCTTCCCCTGGAGGCCGGGCGATGAGATCCTCACCAACGACATGGAGCACCCCTCCGTCCTCCTCCCCGCCTACCTCGCCCAGCGGCGCTTCGGCGCGGTGACCAAGGTCGTGCACCTGGACGCTTCGGCCAATGCGGCAACGTTGCTGGCCGCCTTCGCCCAGGCGGTGACGCCCAGGACGCGCCTCGTCTTCGTCAGCCACGCCCAGTACAGCACCGGCCTCCTGCTCCCCGTCCGGGAGCTGGCCGACCTGGCCCATCGCAGCAACGCCCAGATACTGGTGGACGGCGCTCAGACCATGGGGCAGCTTCCCCTGGACCTGCGGCGCCTGGACGTGGACTACTACGCCTTCCCAGGCCACAAGTGGCTCTGCGGGCCGGACGGAACGGGAGGCCTCTTCGTCCGCAGAGAGCTGATCTCCTCCATCACCAGCCCCAAGGTGGGCCACCGGGGCGTTCCCACCTTCGACTTCTCCGGGCATTTCGAGGAGAACCCCACAGCCATCGAGAAGTTCGAGCTGACCACGCGCAACGGGGCCCTGTGGAAAGGGCTCGTCGTCACCGTCCGCTGGATGGAAGAGGCGGGCCTCTCCGCGGTCCGCCAGCGCATCCTGGACTTGAGCGGCCTGTTGAAGGAGAAGCTAGAGAGGCTTCCCGGCCTCCAGCTCCTCTCCCCACGGGACCCCTCCCTCTCCGTGGGCCTGGTGACCTTCCGTCTCCCGGGCCTGGCCGCCGAGGCGGTCCAGGACCATCTCTGGCAGCGGGGCCGCATCGTCGCCCGCCGCATCAACGAGCTGGGCGCTGTGCGCCTCTCCGTCCACGCCTTCAACACGGAAGGGGAGATAGACACTGTCGTCGAGACCCTGGAGTCCATCGCCCGGCAGGTGGCCCCCACCCCAGCGGTCGGGAAACCCGAAGCCCACTAGCAGGGTGGGAAAAAGGGGCGTCCAGGGTCCCGATGGTCGGGACTTTGGCGAGGGCCTGGGGGTGTCCCCCAGATATAATTTCTACCCCCTTCCTGGCCAGGAAGGGGGTAGGGGGATGGTCGAAAGAGGGATTTTCATCAACAGCCTGTTAGATCAGCTTCGCTGAGCCTGTGGAACGAGGGGGATGCCTGTGCCGCTCACCCTTCGACAGGCTCAGGGTGAGCGGTTTTTCCTATTTCCGCTCATGGTGAGCTTGTCGTACCATGCGCGCTCAATGGGGCTCCCGCCGCTCTTAAACAGGCTTGCCAGCCTGGCTTCACAGACAACTGAGGGATGCGACCTCGTCGTCCTCCCTGAGGTTCATCACCGTCACGCCCTGGGTGGAGCGACCCTGCACGGGGATCTGCCCCAGCGTGGTGCGGATGATAATCCCCTTCTTGGAGACCAGGATGAGTTCCTGGTCCGGGCGCGCCGATACCGCTCCCACCACGGGGCCCGTCTTCTTGAGAATACGGAACGTGAGGAGGCCTTTGCCACCCCAACTCTTACCTCTTCGGTAATGAAAACTATATCTGTCTACGGGACTCATTTTGCCGAAGCCCCGTGTCGTGACAACGAGGAGCTCGCCCTCCGGGTCTACGGTGTCCATGGAGACCACCCGATCGCCTGGACCAAGCTTCATCCCCCGGACTCCTCCACTTGTTCGGGAGCGGGATGGCAGATCCTTCAGCAGAATGCGGACGGCCTGGCCTCGCTCGGTGACGAGGATGACCTCGCCGTTCTCCTCGGCGATGCGGACGGAGACGAGCTCGTCTTCCTGCTTTAGTTTCATGGCGATGATTCCGGTGCTGCGCACGGAGACGAAGTTTTTGAGAGGTGTCCGCTTCACCCCCCCCTTGCGCGTCGCCAGGACGAGGTTGTGTCCGTCCTGGACCTCCGAGGTGGAGAGGAGCGTGGTGATGCGCTCCTTGGTCGGATCCAGGGACACGAGATTAGCCAACGGAATACCTTTCCCCATGCGCGAGGCGTCGGGCAGATCGAAGCACCGCAAGGAGATGACGCGCCCGGTGTTCGTGAAGAAGAGAAGGGCGTCATGCGTATCGCAGACGCGGAGGTGCTGGACGGCGTCTTCCTCCCGCGTCACCATGCCAGCAATGCCCCGGCCTCCTCGCCGCTGGATCCGGTAGCTCTCGGCGAGCACCCGCTTGATGTAGCCTCGATGGCTGAGAGTGACCACCACCTCCTGATGGGGAATGAGGTCCTCCCGGCGGAACTCGGCGGGCTCCTCCTCGGAGATCTCCGTGCGGCGGGCGTCGCCCTGCTCCTCCTTGAGCGCCACGACCTCCTGGCGAGCTGACGCCAGGATCTGGGCGGGGTCCGCCAGCAACGCCTCCAGCTCGGCTATGGCGCTGTGGACCTGGTCCAGCTCCTCCAGCACGGCCCGGCGCTCCAGGGCGGCCAGACGGCGGAGCTGCATCTCCAGGATCGCCTGGGCCTGCCGCTGCGAGAGGGTGAACTGGCCCATGAGGCCCGCCCTGGCCTCCTCCGGGCTCTCCGACCGCCGGATCAAAGCGATGATGGCGTCCAGGTTGTCCAGGGCTACCTTGAGCCCCTCCAAGACGTGCGCCCGGTCCCGCGCCCGGCGCAGGTCGTACTGAGAGCGCCGGGTGATGACCTCCCGTCGGAAGTTGATGTAGTGCTCCAGCAGAGGCCTGAGCCCTAGGACGCGCGGCTGCCCGTCCACAAGCGCGACGACGTTGACGTTGAAGGCGGACTGGAGAGTCGTGTGCTCGTAGAGGTTGTTGAGGACGACTTCCGGGGTGGCGTCGCGGCGTAGGTCAATGGCGATGCGCAGGCCCTCCCGGTCCGACTCGTCCCGCACCTCGGCGATCCCGTCTACCTTCTTGTCCCGGGCGAGAACAGCGATCTTCTCCACCAGAGTGGCCTTGTTCACCTGGTACGGGATCTCCGTGATGATGATCTGGGGGCGCTGGCCCCGGGGGCCTTCCTCGATGCTCGCCTTCGCCCGGACGACCACTCTCCCCTGGCCCTGGGAGTACGTCTGAAGGAGGCTCCCTCGTCCCTGGATGATCCCGCCGGTCGGGAAATCGGGTCCCTGGATGAAGCGAAGGAGGTCGGCCACCTCCACCGCCGGGTCGATCCGGTTGTTGATACCGTCCCAGTGATCGATGCAGTGAACGATGGCGTCGCACACCTCGGAGAGGTTGTGGGGTGGAATGTTGGTGGCCATGCCGACGGCGATCCCGGAGGCGCCGTTGACCAGGAGATTGGGTAGACGGGCGGGGAGGACGACAGGCTCCTGAGCGCGTCCATCGTAGTTCGGAACAAAGTCCACCGTGTCGCGGTCGATGTCCACCAGCGTCTCCGCGGCGATGGCGGAGAGCCGCGCCTCCGTGTACCGCATGGCGGCGGGCGGGTCGTTGTCGATGGAGCCGAAGTTCCCCTGGCCGTCCACCAGGGGGTAGCGCAGGGAGAAGTCCTGGGCCAGCCGGACCAGGGAGTCGTAGATGGGAGCATCGCCGTGGGGATGGTACTTCCCCATCACCTCGCCGACGATGCCCGCGGACTTGCGGTAGGCCTGGTTGGCCCGGAGGCCCATCTCCTGCATGGTGTACAGAATGCGGCGCTGGACGGGTTTGAGGCCATCCCGGACGTCGGGGAGCGCCCGGGCGACGATAACGCTCATCGCGTAGTCCAGGTACGCGACGCGCATCTCCTCTTCCAGGTTCACCAGCCGTTCGACCACGATGCTCCTCCTGTCGAAGCCCCTGATACCCAGAGGACACGAATTTCGAACTGGGTCTAAAACCCTTCGCTTACAATACCATATCCTAGACGCTGGGACAACGCGGTGGAGAGGCCCTGGAAGAGCGCATCACGAAAGACCCTCGGCTTCCGAGGCACTTGACAAAACTTCCTTCATTCCCAATGCTGATTCCTGCATGATACAGCCTTGACAGAATTCTCGAAGGGGGTCCTTTATGATGTCTGCTAAGATAGCCCGCCTTGCTCTCGCCTTCGGCCTCGGCCTCGTCCTCCTGGTGGTCTCCTGCGCCCCTGCCGCCGAGCCCACCGCTGTGCCCACGACTCCTCCCCCCACACCCACCACCGCTC
>JACQUM010000079.1 GCA_016210295.1 Chloroflexota bacterium
CAGGAAGGGGGTAGGGGGATAGTCGAAGAGGGTGTTTCATCAGCCCGCTACACAAGGACAGTCCTGGGGCGCCATTCTCCGGTCTCCTTCACGCGGGTGAGCACCGCCAGGAGCTCGCCCGTGGGGGTGTAGGCAAGAGCTGTTCCTTCCAGGGGGGGATTGTAGAGAAGGTCGGGAGCGCTGGAAGCGGTCCAGCGCCCTTCCCCCTCCTTCACCGGCCATCCCATAGCCACCTGGCTGGCCTGCTCTTCGGCGAGGTGGACGGCAGGCCACTCCTCGAAAGGATAACCTAGGGGCAGGAGGACGCCGCGCTGTTCCCCTTTTGCCAGGAGTGTCTCCGCGGTTTCTAGTAGGATGGCGGCTTCGCCGCGAAAGGGACCGAACCGCGAGCGGACCAGTCCGGTCAGCGTCGCGCCGCATCCGAGGGCCTCTCCCATATCGGCGGCGAGGACGCGGATATAGGTGCCCTTGCCGCAAACGACTTCGAGAGTCATGGAGGGTGGGGCCCAGTGGAGCAGGCGTATCTGGTGGACACGGACGGGCCGGGGGGGTCGCTCCACCTCTATCCCTTTCCGTGCCAGGGAGTAGAGGCGCTGGCCGTGTTGCTTCACGGCGCTGAACATGGGAGGCCGCTGAAGAATCTCGCCGGTGAAGGTGGGCAGGAGTGCCTCTACCTGCTCTTGCCCGACTGCGTCGAAAGGGCGGCGCTCGAGATCTTCCCCTTCCGTGTCCAGGGTATCGGTAGTGCGACCCAGCTCGATGGTGGCGACGTAGACCTTGGCCATGCCTACCAGCAGAGGGGCCAGCCGTGTTGCCTTTCCCAGGAGGACGGGCAGGACGCCCTCCGCCAGTGGGTCGAGGGTTCCTCCGTGACCAACGCGCTTGGTCTTCGTGGCGCGACGGATGCGGGCAACGGCGCCGAAGGAGGTGAGTCCCTTCGGTTTCCAGACGTTGAGGAACCCCTCCATGAGGGGTCAGCCGCCGAGCTTGGCGTCCCTGGCGCGGACGTCCCGGATCAGGCGGAGCATGCGGTCCCCCTCGGCGATGGAGTCGTCTTGGAGGAAGGTGAGGGTGGGGATGTGGCGGAGGGAGAGGTCTTCCAGGCCGCGCCGAAGGAAGCCCGCGGCTGAGCGCAGTCCCTCCATGGTGGCCTTCTTCTCCTCTTCCTCCCCTAGAATGCTGATGTGGACCCGGGCGTGCTGCAGGTCCGCCGAAACCTCCACGCTGGTGATGGAGACGAGGCCCGAGATGCGAGGGTCCTTGGTTTCACGAAGGAGAAGCTCGCTGAGCCGCTCCCGCAGAAGCTGGTTGAGGCGCTCTATTCTTCGAGACACGAGGCTCCCCTCCGGCTAGATTGAACGAAGGGCCCAGGGAACAGGGGGTCATGAGACCTCTTCGTGACGATAGGCCTCGATCACGTCTCCCGCCTGGAAGTCGTCGAACCCTTCGAGAGCGATGCCGCACTCCTGCCCGGCCGCCATCTCGCGGGCTTCGTCCCGGAAGTGACGAAGGCTGGCGATGGTGCTCTCCGAGAGCACCTTGCCCTGGCGCAGAAGACGCGCCTGGGCGCCGCGGCGGACGCGGCCCTCCACCACCTGGCAACCGGCGATCTTCCCGCGGCGGAGATCGAAGACCTGACGGACCTCCGCCTTCCCATCTAGGACCTGACGGTATTGGGTCGGGAGGAGACCCCGAAGGGCCCGCTCCACATCGGAGATCAGTTCGTAGATGATCGCATAGGTCCGAATGTCCACACCTTCGGAGGCGGCGACGCGACGCGCCATGGGTTCCACGCGGGTGCTGAATCCCAGGACCAAGGCCTTGGATGCTGCCGCCAAGAGCACATCGTTCTCCGTGACGGTCCCCGTCGTCGCGTGGATGATGTTGACCCGCGCTCGGTCTGTCGCCATCCGCTCCAGGGAAAGGCGGATGGCCTCCAGGCTCCCCTGAACGTCCGCCTTGACGATGACGTTCAGCTCTTGGACTTCGCCTGCCCGAATCTGCCCCATGAGGCGCTCCAGGGTGGAGGGGCGGCCCTCCTCAGGCGCCGAGCGCTCCCGGCGATGCTGTTCCGCTCTTTCCTTCGCCGTCTTGTCGTCCTCCACTACCGCGAAGGCGTCGCCGGAGCGGGGCACTTCATCGAGCCCCAAGACCGCTACCGGAGTGGATGGGCCAGCCTCTTTTAATCGCTCTCCCGATGGACTGAGCATGGCTCGTATCCGGCCTGCAGCCTCGCCGGCGAGGACGGCATCGCTCGGGCGGAGGGTTCCTTCTTGGACCAGCAGGGTGGCCATGGGCCCTCTCGTGGGGTCGAGCCGGGCCTCGAGGACGACGCCGCGGGCGGGCCGGTCCGGGTCGGCTGTCAGCTCCGCGACCTCGGCGACGAGGAGGATAGCCGCGAGAAGGTCGGCAAGGCCCTGCTTGGTCTTTGCGGAGACCGGGACGGCGATGGTGTCTCCACCCCAGTCTTCGACCAGGACTCCATGCTGCGAGAGTTGCTGCTTGACTCGATCGGCGTTGGCGGTCGGGAGGTCGATCTTGTTGATGGCGACGATAAGGGGGACTCCCGCTGCCTTGACGTGGTCTATGGCCTCCAGGGTCTGGGGCATCACCCCGTCGTCGGCGGCCACTACCAGGACCGCGATGTCGGTGACCTTGGCGCCGCGAGCCCGCATTTGGGTGAAGGCCTCGTGGCCGGGCGTATCCAGGAAGGTTATGGGG
>JACQUM010000080.1 GCA_016210295.1 Chloroflexota bacterium
CGAACCCCGCGTTGTTGAAGGCCGAGGCGCTATGGAAAACACCCAACCACAAGGCGCGGTCCGCCGGGAGGGTCGGTGCCAAGCGGGAAGCAAGGACGTACGCGCCGATCCCTTCAAGCGTCAGAGCATAGACGGTGACGCCAAGAATCAGAAGCAGGATGCCTCGGCCGGACTGGACGCCGAGGGACTCGTGGAGCAGAAAGCGTTCCTGGGCAGTCACGCGGCTGGCGATGCGCAGCAAGAAGACCGTAGAACCAACCAGAGCTCCCAAGCCCCCTGCCTGGAAGAGTCCCAGAAGCACCCAGTGGCCCACGGGGCTCCAGTAGGTGGTGGTGTCATAAATGGTAAGTCCCGTGCCCGTGGCTGCGGACGTGGCGGTGAATAAAGCGTCCAAGAAAGAGGTCCTGGCCCCGCCAGAGACGGAGAAAGGCAGGGAAAGGAGGAGGGTCCCAACAGCGATCAGCGCAATGAAGAACCCGATGAACACCCAGGACGGATGGATGAATTCCCGCTTCCTTTCCTCTGTTTGAGATCCAGGCCGACCACGTTTTCGAGGCATGAGATGACTATGGAGACCCAAAGGTATCAAGGGACATTCTCTCTGTCTCCTTTCCTGGCCAGGAAAGAGGTGGAAATTATATCTGGGGGGCACCCCCATCCTTCCCAGATGAGAAGGACCGGCAAAGCGGCTTCGCCCCTCTGCACTCCCCTTTTCCAACACCCTGTTAGGGCCTTCGCTTCGCTCAAGGGTGACATTCACCATCACTCTCTTCCCAGGCCGGCAGCGCCCCTCGCGGAGGACTTTGCCCCAGGGACTTGAGGGGTCGGAAAGACGGATGCAGGAATCCTCCCGGCGCTCCCGCGCCGCGAGAGCGCCTCGCCAAAGAATGGTACGTCTCGGAGCCTCCCAGGCACAAGGTCTGGCGATCTCCTCGCCTCGGGCCTCGTCCTTGCACCCCCGAAGATTGCTCGCTAGGAGCGCATGCTATACTAGGCCAACATAAAGACGCTCGTCGTGGCCTGTTTTGGCCTTTGAGAGGGCATCCAGAGTGCAGACGAAGGCGCGCGTTGGGCAGCGGACCCGGCTCATCCCGCCGGTCTTCTTCGGCTGGTACATCGTGGCGGCCGGGATGGGCATCCACCTGTGGGCGAGCATCGCCTGGGTCTACGGCGCCCAGGTCTTCTTCACCCCTCTCATTAAGGAGTTCGGGTGGAGTCGTGCCCTCATATCGGGGGCCTTCGCCCTCCAGCGCCTGGAGGGGAGCGTCGCCGGCCCCATCGAAGGGTTCCTGGTGGACCGGATAGGGCCGCGGAAGATCGTCTTCGCCGGCGTTGTCATCATGGGCCTCGGCCTCGTCTTCCTGGGTTTCATCCAGGCCCTCTGGATGTTCTACGTCGGGGCACTTGTCGTCTCTTTGGGACTCGGCGCGGCCGTGGGAACTCCCAGGACCTGGGCCATCGTCCAGTGGTTCAGACGTCTGCGGGGCCGCGCCCTGGGGATCGGCACGACAGGGGCGGTCATCAGCGGCCCCCTGCTCATCATCGTCGTGTGGCTGGTGGAGACCTGGGGGTGGCGGGTTGCCTTCGTGGCGCTGGGAGTGGCTACCTGGGCTCTTCTGATCCCCCTGGCGCTGGTCTTCCGGGCCCGTCCGGAGCAGTACGGCTACCTCCCCGACGGCGACCATCCCGTAGGCGCGGGAACGGAACCGGGAGAAGGGAAAGGAGAACGGCGAGAGATACCCTCCAGGGAGGTCGCGTCCGGAAGCCTGACCGTCCGCCAGGCCCTGCGAAGCCGGGCCTTCTGGGTCCTGACTATGGTCTTTGGCGCCCAGAGCATGGGGGTGAGCGCCCTCATCGTCCATCTGATCCCCTACTTTCAGAGCATCCACTTCAGCACCGTCGAGGCGGCCTCGGTCTTGGGGTGGTTCACCGTCCTGAGCCTCTTCGGGCGTCTAGGCGGAGGGGTGGCCTCGGACTACATCGACCGCCGCCTGTTGCTGGCCGTTATTCTGGCCTCTGAGGTGGCGGCTTTCCTGGTCCTGGCCAACGTGACCTCCTACTGGCAGGTCTTCCCCTTCGCTCTCCTCTACGGGACGTCGTTCGGGGCGATGTTTCCCGCCCAAGGCGTCATCGTGAGCGGCCTCTTTGGGAGCCGGAACTTCGGGGCCATCCAGGGACTCATGCAGACCGGTTCGGTGCTCAGCGGAATGGTGGCGCCCGTCCTCATGGGCTGGATCTTCGATCAGACGGGGTCCTACGTCTCCGCCATCTACATCTTCGCCGCCGTCGCCGCCATCACTATTCCCCTCACCGTCCTCGCCCGGCCCCCGCGCCTCCCGACTTAGCTACCTTTGACCACTGCGAGCACAAGACCGGCGAGCCCTACGTGGCTGAAAAAGGGAGCCTGGGCCCCGGCTCTCGCCTTCGCACTGGCACTGAGTGTCCTATTCGGATGTACCCGCCCAGTCAGCGAGAAGGCACCTACCCCCAGCCCGGAACCGACGGTAGCGACCCCGGCGCAGCAGGAGAGAGATGCGACCGCTGCTCCGACGCCCACAGCCGCCGAGACGCAGACTCTTATGCCTTCGCCGACTCCCACGTCCGTGCCCTTGTCTACACCCACCCCCTTGCCCGCCCCTTCCCCAACACCAACCCCTCAGCCTGTCCCTCCTCTCCTGCCCAAAGTCGTGCTGGAGAACGCTTTCCCCGACCTGCCGAGCAACGCCTGGGACTCCCGGCTCCTGTTCCTGACCTACCCCCCCGATGGGTCGGGCCGCGTGGCCGTGGTGTCGCAGGAAGGGCGCATCTATGTGCTGGCAAACGAGCGACGAACGATCCGGGCCTTCACATTCCTCGACATCTCCAGCAAAGTCAGTCGCGAGGGGAACGAGGAGGGTCTGTTGGGGTTGGCCTTCCACCCAGCCTATGCGAAGAACGGGCAGTTCTATGTCTACTACTCGGCACTGTCGCCCCGCCGGTCCGTCCTCAGCCGGTTCCAGGTAAGCCAGGACGCCAACGCCGCCGACCAGGGAAGCGAACAAATCCTTCTGGAAGTCCCGCAGCCCTTCCCCAACCACAACGGCGGGATGCTGGCCTTCGGCCCCGATGGATACTTGTATGTAGGTTTAGGCGACGGGGGCGGGGCGGGCGACCCCTCTGGGAACGGCCAGAGCCTCACGACTTTACTGGGGAAAATCCTGCGGATCGACGTGGACCGCGGAGAAGGGGAGCGTGCTTATGCCGTCCCGCCGGATAACCCCTTCACCGGCGCGGACAGTCCTCCTGGCTCCCGCAGCGAAATCTGGGCATACGGCCTGCGCAACCCCTGGCGCTTCTCCTTCGACCGTGAGACCGGCGACCTGTGGGCGGCCGATGTGGGGCAGAACCGGAGCGAGGAGATCGACCTTATCCGGAGAGGGGGCAACTACGGCTGGAACATGCTGGAGGGAGACCTGTGCTTCCGCCCGTCCTCGGGGTGCGACAGGACAAGGCTGGAACCGCCGGTTCTCGCCTACGGCCGCGACCTTGGCTGCTCCGTGACCGGAGGGTACGTCTACCGCGGCGCGGCCAGCCATGCCTTGCGGGGCGTCTACGTCTATGCCGATTTCTGTAGCGGACGCCTGTGGGGCCTGCGCTACGACAGCCAAGCGATCACCGTGCAGCGGGAACTGGCGCGCACCGGACTCCAGATCGCCTCCTTCGGAGAGGACGAAGCAGGGGAGCTGTATATTCTTGCCTTCGACGGGGGGGTCTACCGGGTGCGCCAGGAGGCCGGATAGACTCGCCTTGCCTGTGAGGGGCTGTGCAGGATTTTTTCGGGGCGACGGGGCCACTGTCCAGGTGACGGTTTGGCCTTTTTGAGACCATCCCCGTGGGCGATTGGTAGGTTCGACAGGGATTCGCTAATATACCAAGGGGCTGAGCGCGCCAGGTCTCAGCGCAAGAGCCCCGGAAGGAGGCGGTTGCCATGGCGGTAAATGCCTATGTTCTACTTACCGTGGACCCCGCGAAAACTCAGGCGGTGGCAGAGCGTTTGCGAAATATCCCCCGGGCCATCGTCCATGAGGTGCTCGGCCCGTACGACATCATCGTCGAGCTGGAGGGCGGCACCCAGGAGGACATCACAGGGCTCCTGCGCAACAAGATCCGCAACGTTTCGGGCGTGACCAGCACTGTCACCTGTCTGTGCATGGAAGGACGAGCCGGATCGGGCTAAGCCTTTTCGCTTGGCGAACAGAGGCTGGCCTTCCGGCGGAGCGGAGCCGCGCAGACCGGCAGATGGCCTTCCTGAGAGGACGAGAAAGAGAGTGGGGCACGGCCCATAGGGCGTGCCCCACTCTCTTCTTTCTGGTCTGATGGCTCGATGCTAGATGCCGAGAAGCTCGGCGATCCTCTTCTTGTGCTGCTGAGGACTGCCGAGGTAGTGGTACAGGGTGCGGGCCATCTTGGTGTAGAGGTAGAGGCCCGTCTCCTTGTCCACGCCGACGCCTGCATGGACTTCGTGGGCGTGACCGGCAGCCCCCCGGTACCCCTCGCTGGCGGCGGTCTTGGCCATGCTCACGGCCTCCGTCACCTCTTTGGCGGGCTTGTTGGTGTCCAGCTTCCAGAGGGCTTCGTAGGTGAGCCAGCGAGCGGCGTCCAGGTAGTTCAATCCCTCGATGGCGTGGTCCTGAACGCGCTGGAAGGTGCCGATGGGCCGCCCGAACTGGATGCGGCGCTGGCTGTAGTCCACGGTCATGTCGTAGACCTTGCCCGTGCCACCCACCATGTAGGAGCACAGGAGAAGAGTCGCCTTCTCCATGGCGGACTCCAGGAGAGGCCAACCCCGGTGCACTGTGCCCAGGACGTGGCTCGCCTCCACAGAGACCTTGCTCAAAGTGACCTCGTTCAGCTTATCGCCGAACCACCCGGAGATGTTGCGGATATTGACGCCCGTCTGGTTCCCCCCCACCAGGAAGAGGGTGATGCCCCGGGCCCCGGTCCGGGCAGCGACGATGAGCTGGTCGGCGAGCTGAGCATCGGGGACGAAGAACTTGGCCCCGTTCAGGACCCAGTTGGTGCCCCGGCGCGTGGCTGTCACCTGCTTGATGTGCTCCGGGTCCCAGCCGTAGTCGGCCTCGGTGACGGCGGGGACAACGATGCGCCGGCCCTGAGCGATCTCAGGAAGAAGTGTCCTCTTCTGATTTTCGTTGCCCGCTGTCTCGATAATGAGGGCGCTGAAGACAGCCGAGGAGAAGAACGGCCCGGGCGCCAGGGCCCGCCCCAGTTCCTCCATGAGGACGGCGGCGTCGGTGAAGTCGGTCCTCTGCCCGCCGTAGGCCTCAGGGACGACGGTCGCCGTGTACCCCAGGCTGACCAGCTTCCGCCAGAGGTCGGGCGAGAAGCCGTTTGGGCTGTCGTCGATGCGGCGGACCTCCTCCCGCGGGAGCTCCCGCTCCAGGAACTCGCGGGCGGAGTTCTTCAAGAGTTGCTGCGATTCGGTAAGCGAAAGGTTCATTGCTAGCTATCCCCCCTCTTATTCGCTCGTCTGCTAAACGGTGACCGCAGCCCGCTCTTGGGTGGCGCTCATCGCGATCCGTCGAGCCATGATGACCTTCTGGATCTCGATGGTGGCACCCGGGTGCGTGAGGACGCTCTGCCGCTGATGCTCCTCCAGCCAGCCACGGACCTTGGCCGCAGAGTCCTCTTCGTTCACCAGGGCGTCGGGGCCGACAACATCCAAGACGGTCTTGGAGCGATTGAGGCCCTGGACCTTGCCCCATAGGGAGAGCTGAGAGCCCTCGTAGGTGCCCCACTGTTTGGTGGCCCGTTGCCAGTAGTTGCGGAGGCCGAAGAGGCGCTCGACGTGAGCGTTGATGTACATGTCCACGACTCTGTCCCGCTCCAGAGCATCGAGAATGCGGCCCGCCTTCTTGGCCTCGCGCAGGTAGCTCAAAAAGTGGTCCATGACCTTGGGAAGGCCGATGCGCCCGGAGCCGCCGTGCTCCAGCTCCAGGGTAGCCTGGACGCACTGCCACCCCATCCCCTCTTCGCCGATGCGGTTCTCCACCGGCACCTTCACGTTGTCCAGGAAGACCTGATGCCGGTTGTAGACGAAGAGCTGCTGAGGGATCATGCTGATGCCGGGAAGGTTGGTGGGGAGGACAAAGGCACTCAGGTTGTGATGGCGGGGCGCGTCAGGGTTAGTGACACAGATGAGGTACCAGTTTTCCGCTGGATATGGACCGCCCTGCCAGAGCTTGTGCCCGTTGATGACGTAGGAATCCCCCTGCCGGATAGCGGTGGTCCGCAGAGCGGCAAGGTCAGACCCCGCCTCCGCCTCGGTGAATCCCTGCCAGGTGGTCACCTGGCCCCGGGCCATGGGCGGGATGAGGCGCCGCTTTTGCTCCTCCGTCCCGTAAATGAGGAGAGGCGGGATAGCGAGGGAGCTGTTGTCCGGGACGTGGGGGATCTCCTCCGCCCGCTCGCTCAGCTCCTCATCGATAACGACGGCATGCTCCCAGGTGAGGCCCTTTCCGCCGTACTCTACGGGAACGGTGGGGAAGAGCCAGCCCTTTTCGCCAAGCTTTCCCCGGAAGGCGCGGGCCGCCTTGTCCTGCTCGGGCGTGATGTGCTGCCCGTCCACGGGGAGCTCGCCGATCTGGGGAATGTTCTTATCCAGCCAGTCGCGAACCTCTTTACGGAACGCCTGCTGCCCCTTGGTGTACACGATCTCAAAATCCATGCCTACACCCTCCTCTTTGTACTAAAGCTGTGACGCCAAAGCCCCCGAGCCGACGGCCAGAAGGCCGCCGACAATCCGACGGGAGTATAGAAGAGCGGATCGGAGATGTCAAGGGCGTCGCATGAGAGACGCTCGTGGACTCTCGTCTGGCCACGCATACCCTCGCCCCAAGACGGCGCCGTTGACAGACCTTCGAGACTCTGTAAACTGAAACGCGATTTGGTTTGCGAATCCGAGTCATGCCTAGCGCACCCCTGCCCTGCTCCGTTGGAGCAGGGCAGGGGTGCAAAGAGGGACTTCTTGGCAAGTATCTTGACGCGTGTCTGGCCACGGCAGAAAGTCTTCTACGGCTGGTGGATCGTGGCTGCGGGGACCTTCGTCTGGTTCTTTGGGGCCCTGACGCAGACATTCGGCCTGCAAGCCTTCTTCGACCCCATGCTAAACGAGTTTGGCTGGACGCGGGCGGAGACCTCTCTCGCCTTCTCCTTGCGCACGATGGAGTGGGGCCTGGAAGGGCCCCTGGTCGGCTTCTTCATCATCCGGTTCGGGGCCCGCAAGATGATCCTTGCCGGCTCAGCCATCTCCATCCTGGGGTTCGTGATCCTGGCCAACGTCAACTCTCTTGGGACCTACTACCTGGGCTCCCTCGTCGTCGCCGCTGGATGGGGGGCGGGGGGGAACGCGCCTACTCTCGCCGCCGTGGTGAACTGGTTCCGCCGCCAGCGAGGCAAGGCCTTAGCCATCGCCTCCACCGGTGCAGCCTGGAGCGGCTTGGGCGTCCCTGTCATGGTGTGGCTGGTAGACACGGTGGGCTGGCGCAACGGCTACCTCGTCGCTGCCGCTGGGATCCTGTTCCTGATCGTCCCCTTGAGCTTCGTGATCCGGGACCGGCCAGTGCCACCCAGGGATTACCCCGACGGAGAGAACCCCAGCCAGACGAGAGGTGGAGAGAAGGAAAGGCAGAGAGAAGCCGTCCAGGCGGAGACGAGCTTTGGGGTTCTGGAGGCGCTGCGGACGCGCTCCTTCTGGATGCTGGCGGCGGCCATGTCCGTCCTGGGTATCGCGACCTCGGCCATCCTTGTGCACGAGCTCACCTACATGCTCACAATGGGGTGGAGCCGAGAGGCAGCCGGACTCCTCGTTGGCGCCACGGCCCTCTTCACCGTCCTCGGGCGGCTGGGGTTCGGCACCCTGGCGGACTACATGGACAAGCGATACGTCCTCTTGATCGCGGTGGGATGCGTGGCCCTCGGGCTTCTGCTGCTTTCGACGGGCCTCGGCACCTGGTGGCTCGTTCTCCTCTTCCTCATCATTTGGGGGCTGGGCTTCGGCGGGCCCATCTCCGTCCAGATGGCGCTGGTGGCCGACTACTTTGGCCCCAAGAACTTCCCCGCCATTCGGGGCCTCTTCTCCACCCTCCAGGTCGCGGGCAGCGTCTCGGGGCCTGTCCTGTTGGGCTGGATGGCCGACGTCCAGGGATCATACACCCTGGGCCTCGTCTTTCTGGCCGGCCTCATGATAACCACGGTGCCCCTGCTCCTCGGGGCGACACGACCCAGGCCGCGAGCAGCCGCCAAGGAGCCCGCCCCTGCCGCGCTCGCCTAGATACGCCCCTCTCCTTTTCCCTTGCTGACCCCTGCCCTACCCGCCTAGAATGGGCTTAGGAAGAGCGCGGGGAAGGCGATGGTCAGTCCCGAAGGCGCCCGATGGAACAACTTGCCGTGACGAGAGACGAAAAGAGCCCATGAAGACCGCGCAAGATATCATGAGCGCGCCCGCTATCTCCGTCCAGCCGGGGGAGACGCTACAGGCGGCGGCCGAGCGGATGCTGGCGAACAAGGTGAGCTGCCTGCCCGTGGTGGATGAGAAGGAACACGTCATCGGCATCGTGACTCACACAGACTTCTCCCCTCGGGAACGGCAGGTCCCTTTCTCGTCCCAACTACTCCCCTTCGTCCTGGGCGAGTGGGCCTCCTTCGAGGAGATGGAGAACTCCTACCGCCGCGCGGCGAATAGGCCGGTCCGCGAGGTGATGATCCACCCCGTTTTCACGGTGGAGGCGGACGAGCCGGTCACGAAGGTCATCGAGATCCTGGTGCACCAGCGCGTTCGGCGGCTGCCAGTGGTGGAGAAGGGGAGGCTCGTGGGGCTCATTGCGCGTCACGACCTGCTGAAGCTGGTGGCCGAGATAAAGAGCTGACCTTCTTATCCGGACAGACTCGCTGCGAGTCTGCATCGCCCTCGACAAGGGCCTTCGGCAAAGGGACGACGGCGTTAGTCGGCCCGCCGCCAGCGCGTGACTCCCGCGAAGACCGCTGTCGCCACCAGCATCCCCGAAGCGAGCATAAAGGCGGCCTTGGTGCCGTAGGAATCGGCCAGGACTCCCGCGACGGCGGGCGAGATACCGGCGACGACGATGGAGGCACCGAAGACCAGGGAGACCACCGTCGCCTGAACGCTCCTGTCCACTAGGTCCACCGAAGCGGCCAGGATGATGGACATCAACGAGAAGAGAAAAGCGCCCATGGCGACGACAGCGACCACGAAGGGCCACCCCGGCGGTGCCACGCTCACGCCCAGGAAGGCCAGGCCGAGGAACAGGAAGCTGGGAACGAGGACGGCCTTGCGTCCGACCCTATCGGAGAGGAGGCCGAGGACCGGCTGGGACCCGATCCCCGCGGCCTGCGCCAGAAAAAGATAGAAACCCAGGGCTACGCTGGAGAGGCCCAGGTCTTCCCGCAGGTAAATAGGCAGGAATGTCATCACGACGCTCTGCCCCCCGACGAAGCCCCCCGCCAGCAGAAGGACGATCACCAGGGAACGGTTCCCGATCAGTTTGCGAAGCGACTGGAGGTAGTGGGAAACGCCAGAGACACCTTCCGCCTCCATGGGGACACGGCGGAGGAGGAGCCATATGACGACGCCGGCGGCGACGGCGGGAACGAAGCCCACCTGAAGCACCCCTCGCCACGTCAAAAGAGCGAGAAGGGCTCCTGCAACCAGGGGGCCGAGGGCCTCGCCGATGCTCCCTCCCGTCCCGTGGAGGCCGATGGCGAAGCCCCGTCGCTCGGCGAACCGCTGGGACAGCGCGGAGATGGCCGAGGGGTGCCAGAAGGTGATGGCGACAACCAACAACGTGGAGGCAATCACCGCAGACCAATAGCCAGAAGCCAGCCCCAGAAGCAGGCCGAAGAGGCCAACGAGGACGATGGAGGCTCCGAGGATCAGGGGACGGCTCCGCCCGAACCGGTCCGCAAGGAACCCCGCGGGAAGGTTGGCCACGCCGCCGGCGATGTTCCGCAGCGTCGAAAGGGTGCCGACCTGGACGTTGCTCAGGGCAAGCTCGGCCTTGATCTCCGGCAGAAGGACGAAGAAGGCCGCGTTGAATAGATGCTTGACAGCGTGCCCGGTCACGGCGACGAGGAGAAGGGTCAATCGCTGCCGTGCCGAGATGGCGGTCACCATGCTTGCCGTCGCAGTGTGCTCCAAGATTCGCTTCCCCTCTGTTATCGCGGCCCACGGCCGCCGTGGACGGCCCAAGTATCGCCAGATTGTCAGGAACTATACCAGGTGACGGCGTTCACGTGTCTAGGTGCATTTGCTGGCCTGGGCTCCTTCAATGGAGCCAAGCTGGATCTGGAGCTGTTCCAGTCGCCCGGGAGAAGAGTCCTCAAGGACATTCCCGGAGCGGCGTCACCGCCGACCGAACTGCTTATCGAGCTGGGCGCTGCTCAGGTGGACCATGGTGGGCCGCCCATGAGGACAGAGGCGCGGGAAACGGGCCGCCTCGAGCTGTCGAATCAGGCTCTCCATCTCCTTTACTGTGAGCACCTGACCTGCCCGAACCGAGCTGTGGCAGGCCACGGAGGCGGCGATGCGGCGCTCCCGTTCCTCCAGCGGGACGGGACGGCCATCCTCCGCGTCGGCCAAGGCATCCAGGAGCGCCTGAAGAGCTTCCCCCTCCCGGAGGCTGGGGGGGACGCTGCGGAGGAGCACCGTCCTCTCGCCGAACGGCTCCCACTGGAACCCATAAAGGCGGAGCATCTCGGTCTCCGCCTCCAGGGCCTGAGCCTGGAGAGGGGTTAGAGTCGCGGGGAGGGGGTTCAACAGGCCCTGGAGGGCCACGCCCTTCTCTCGGCGGGCGGATTGAAGCTCCTCGAACACCACCCGCTCGTGAGCGGCGTGCTGGTCGATGAGGTACATCCCATCGGGTCCCTCGGCGATGATATAGGTCGTCGCCACCTGCCCCACCGGCCGAAGAAGGGGCAGCGGCGCCTCCCGTGAGAGAGCCGGGACAGTCGTAAGAAGGAAGAGAGGCGGTGCCTCCAGGGCGACTTCAGCATCGCGGGGGGGAGGCGGCGGGGCGGGTAGGACGTTCGCAATGGGCCCAGCGTCCAAGGGGACGAGGCTATGAGCTGCGAGAGTAGCGCGAACGGCCAGCTGGACCGCGCCGAAGACCTCGCCCTCTCGCCGGAACCTGACCTCGGCCTTGGCGGGATGGACGTTGACATCTACCTCGCTCGGCGCAAGACGGATAAACACAGCGGCAACAGGGTGTTGGCCCCGAGGAAGAAGGTCGCGGTAGGCCTCCTCCACCGCGTAGATCAGGGTGCGGCTCTGGACCCAGCGACGGTTGACAAAGGTGGCGATGGCGTCGCGGCGAGAGCGGGTTAAGTCGGGCGGGCTCACGAACCCCGCCACCTCAACGCTACCCTGGGAGCCCACCAGCCCTATCTCCAACAGAGCGCGGGCCGTCTCCAACCCCACGACTTCTACCAAGGCGTCCCGCGGCTCACCGTTGCCCGAGGAGTGAAAGGCTAGGCGCCCGTCCAGGAGGAGGCGGAACTTCGTCTCCGGATAGGCGATGGCGTAGTGGGAGAGGACTTGGAGGATCCGCGCGTTCTCCGTGCTGGCCGACTTCAGGAACTTGAGACGGGCGGGAACGGACTTGAAGAGGTCGCGGACGAGGACGGTGGTGCCAGGAGCGGCCCCCTGCTTTCCCTCCTCGGCCTCCTGGCCGTTCTGGAGGGTGATGTAGGCTCCCCCTACGGCGTCAGGGGGGTGGCTGACCAGGGTCACGCTGGCCACGGCGGCGACAGAGGGGAGGGCCTCTCCTCGAAAACCCAGCGTTCCGATGTGCGAAAGGTCCTCTACGGAGGAAATCTTGGAGGTGGCATGGCGCTCGAAGGCTATGGAGAGCTCTTCGGCGGGGATGCCACAGCCGTCGTCGGTGACGCGGATGAGCTTCACCCCGCCGCCCCGCACCTCGACCTCGACCTGCGTGGCCCCGGCGTCCAGGGAGTTCTCCACCAGCTCCTTAACGACGGAGGCGGGCCGCTCGATGACCTCGCCAGCGGCGATCTGGGCGGAGACCTCGCGGGACAAGATGCGGATGGGCATAAGCTAGCGCTCGGGGAGAGCCTGGAGCTTCAAACCCGGGATCGGGAAGTCGGTCACGTTGGCGGTCAGGAGGATGGCGCCCAAGTGGAAGGCAGTCGAGCCGATGAGAAGGTCTCGCAGGTCAAGGGTCACGCCCCGTTGGCGGCCTTCCTGCCAGACCCGACCGGCTAGACGGGCAGAGGGGAAGTCGATGTCGGAGTAGCTCACGCTGGCGAAGAGGTCCTCCGCCACCCTCTCCTCTCGGGGGTAGAGGCCTGCGTAGACCTCCGCGACATTTACGGGGCACACGAAGAAATCGTGGCCTTCCGCCCGCAAGGCCCGCAAGGGGCCAACCACCTCCGCATCCCCTCGAAGGGTGTCGATGAGAACGGTCGTGTCCAGAAGATAGCGGGCCATCATTCCCTAGAGTGGCGCCAGGGTTCCCGGGAGCTGCGGCGAAGGTCTCGCACCCACGCCGCAACCTTTTCCGAGGTAGCCCATTCAGGATGGTCCTCCTTCTCGATGGAACCGGCCGCCTGTTCGAAGGCGTCGGCCTCCCTTCTTCGTCGCAAGGCCAAGGAGGCGGCTTCGGCAAGGAACTGGCTCCTCCTTCGAGCGCCCACTGACCCATCGACCTCCTGGAGGAGGGTCTCGGGAAGCACGACGTGGATCCGCGCGAGCCGCCCGGAGCCCGCCGTCACCGTCCAAGTTGCCTGCACCTCTGCAACCTTAGAGGGCGTCTTCTTTTGGCCATCCTCCCGCGTCGTGGTTCGCGCCCGGCGGGCTTTCCGCAAGTACAAGCGAAGGGCCTCCACGAGAGCCTCGCCGCGACGTCGCCTCCCCAGTGTGTCGTCCATTTCCTGGATGAGTTCGTCGGGGATCGTGACTGCGATCTGCGCCATGGCTGCTTCTCCAATCGTGATGTCCCACTCATATTACATTTCGTGGGACTCCTTGTCAAGGGTAACAGAGGCCCAACTTCTTTCTGTGGGGCAGGCGCCCGAGTGAGCCCGGGCGGCACCGAACACATCCTAACCGAAGCACTACTTCCTTCGACCATCCCCCTGA
>JACQUM010000084.1 GCA_016210295.1 Chloroflexota bacterium
ACGCCGGTCGCCAGGACGGTAGCCACCCCCTCGCTCGCGTCCTCCAGGGTCGCGAATAGTGCCCGCGCCGTGCGCTGGACTTGGGGGAGAGGGATGAGCCGGAGGACGAGCCGCGTGATGACCCCCAGGGTGCCCTCCGACCCGATGAAGAGATGGTAGAGCTGGTAGCCCGTGGCGTTCTTCGCCACCTTCCCGCCGAGCCGGAGGAGGGCGCCGTCGGCCAGGGCGACGTCCATGCCGCGGACGTAGTCGCGGGTGACGCCGTACTTCACCCCGCGCGGGCCGCCAGCGTTGGTGGCGACGTTCCCGCCCAGGGTGGACTGGCGGTAGCTGGCGGGGTCGGGCGGGTAGAAGAGGCCCTCTGCCTCCACCAGACTCTGGAAGTCGGCGTTCACCACCCCGGGCTCCACCACGGCCATCCCGTTCGCCTTGTCGATCTCTAAGATGCGGTCCATGCGGGCCAGATTGAGGATGATGCCGCCGGTCATGGGGATCGTCCCGCCGGACAGGCTCGTCCCCGCGCCACGGGTGATGACTGGCACTTCCATCCGCGATGCGACACGCAGCGCAGCCTGGACCTGCTCCGTCGTTGTTGGAGAGACGACGATGTCGGGGAGGCGCTGCTGGAAGGTGGCGTCGTAGGAGTAGACGAGGCGGGAGGCCTCGCCGGCCTGGACGGCATCCTGGCCCACCGCTTTTGCCAACTCTCGAACCAGGCTCTCAGGAGACATGGTAAGCGGCCTTCTCTCGGGTTCCCTGACGGGCCGCCTGGTGGGCCTCCGCCAGGACCTCCAGGAGGTGACGCACCCGTACGCCGGAGCCGGCCAGGTGGGCCTGGAGCTGGAGGGCGCAGCCGGGGTTCGTGGTCACTACAACAGACGCCCCGGTCTCTCGCACGCTCCGCGCCAGGCGTTGGCCCAGCGCGTCGCCCATCTCTCGGTGCAGCAGGTTGTGAACGCCGGCGCTGCCACAGCAGACGCCCCTCTCAGGCAGCTCGCGCAGCTCGATTCCCGGCACCGCCCGAAGGAGGGCGCGAGGCTCGGCAACGATGCGCTGGGCGTGGACCAAGTGACAGGCCTCCTGGTAGGTCACGGCACCCGGAGCAGACGCCAGCGGCGGCAGGGGGCGAGAGGCGACCAGCTCCGTGGACTCCCTGACTCGCGTCGCTAAAGATTGGGCCCGCTCAGCAAAGTTCGGGTCGTCCTGCAAGAGACGTCCGTAGCCTTTGAGGAAGGCCGCGCACCCTGCCGAGTCCACCGCGATGGGATCGCCTCTCTTCTCAAGGGCTTGGATGTTGCGACGGGCCATCTCCTTCGCGTCGTCCAGGAGCCCGTTATGCGCGTGAATGGCCCCGCAGCAGCCCTGGCCAGTCGGCGCGGAGACGGCCCAACCCTGGGCGGTGAGAAGCTCGATGAGGGCCTGGTGAACGTGGGGGAAGAGGGTGCTCATCACGCATCCGGCGAAGAGGATGGCTTCGCCATCGTGGGTGCTCGTGTTGGTGGCGGGTGCCCAGCGCTGCCCTTGGGCGATGAAGGGTCTGCCAGTCTTTTGGGGCAGCATCGCCTCGACACGGCCCAGCCCGATCAAAGAGGGGACGGACGCGAGACGAAGCTGCCGGGCGAGGCCACCGAGCCGGGTAAGAAAGCGGAGCAGGGCGGGCTTCGCCAGGGGAGAGAGCACCGTGCTGAGCAGCCGGCGGCGCCAGGGGCGCCTTCGCTGGACCGCGTCCCGGAAGGCGAGCGCGAGAGGCTCCATGTGGAAGCCCGCCGGGCAGACAGCGGTGCACGCCTCGCACACCAGGCAGTTCTCTTCGTGCCGCATGACCGCTGGAGTCAGGGTGATGTGGCCCTCGGTCACTGCCAGGGCAAGGGCGATGCGCCCGCGGGGAGACTCCTCCTCGCGGCGGGTCTCTAAGTAGGTGGGGCAGACGGATAGACAGAGGCCGCAGCGGATGCAGGCCTCCATGTTGGCCTTCTGTTCCTGGAGCCGGGCGGACCCCTCTTGCGTCCGAGTAAGCATCGCGGACAGGCCGTCGTACAAGGGAGATACGCGGTGATTATAACCCTTTGGCACTGCGCTCCCTGGGGCGGCGAAGGGCACTCCGGCAGGTTGACACCCTGAAGGGCCTGCCTCTACGATGGACGGGGGACTGCTGGGGAGGGTTTAGTAATCAGAGCAGCATGAAGATCAACTATCCAATCGTCATCGCCTTCGCCAGCTCGCTGGTCATCAATCCCATCCATCTTCCCTTCACCGTGCCCTGGCTGGGGAACCAACTCGCGGCGATGGGTGTCACCTCGGTGGCAGACTGGGTGAAGGCCAACGAGGGCATGATCGTGGCAGTCGGGACGGGGTATTTCCTCGCCGCCATCGGCTACGTCTACTGGTGGCTCTTCTTCATCCGGCGCAGGAAAGTACAGCAGGCGGCAACCGTCGCCGTGGCGGCCCCCCAGGATTCGGGGGAGCCTTACCGAGGCCCCGGAGGCGGCAAGAGGCGCCCCCGGGCGCGTCGGCACCGGACGGGCCGCATCCGCTAGCACATGAGCCGCGCAGCCTCTGCCTCTGTTCCTTCAGGCTACTCCGGTTGGTTCGTCGTCATCGCGGCCCTCTTCGTCACCAGCCTCATCACCGCCAACATCATTGCCGTCAAGCTGGTCGGCCTGGCGGGGCTGGTCTTTCCGGCTGGGGTGGTCATCTTTCCGGTCAGCTACATCCTGGGCGACGTGCTCACGGAGGTCTACGGGTACCGAAGGGCCCGCGCGGTCATCTGGCTGGGTTTCTTGTGCAACCTGATAGCCGTCGCCGCTATCCTTGTCGGTGGGGCCCTGCCTGCGGCGGGGTTCTGGCAGGGACAGGAGGCCTACGAGACGATCCTGGGGTTCACGCCCCGCCTCCTGGTGGCCTCCTTCCTCGCCTACCTTATCGGTGAGCTGTCCAACGCGACCGTGTTGGCGAGGATGAAGGTGGCCACGCGGGGAAGGTTCCTGTGGGCGCGGACTATCGGCTCAACGGTGGTCGGGCAGGGGCTCGATTCGGCTGTCTTCATCACGATAGCTTTCTTCGGGAGGATCCCTTCGGAAGGGCTCCTGACCGCTATCCTCACCCAGTGGCTCCTCAAGACGGGCTATGAGGTCCTGGCCACGCCGCTGACCTACGCCGTGGTCGGTTTCCTGAAGAGGAGAGAGGGGCTGGACGTCTACGACTCTCAGACCCGTTTCTCTCCTCTGCCGGGATAGCGGGACTGCGCTCTCCCAAGAGCGTATTTCGGGATAGCTGCTAGGCGAAGGTGCCGCGGCGGCGGGGGTTGGGCTCCTCGGTCTGGCGGGGCTTCCGGTCCACCCGGTAGTCGGGGGCGCCGATTACTTGGACGACGCTGAGGCGGCGGTCGGCCAGGCGGGAGCCGATCCGCGTCTCGATGTCGTCGAGAGAGAGGGCGGTGGTGATCACGGTCGGCAGGCGAGCGTTGTACCGGTAGTTGATGATCTGGAAGAGCTTCTCCTGCGCCCACGGGGTGGCGGACTGGGCTCCGAGGTCGTCCAGGATGAGGAGGGGGCTCGTCCTCACCTTCTCGAAGAGCTCGTCGTAGGTCAGGTGGCTCTCCGGGCTGAAGGCGAAGCGCAGGTGGTCCAGCAGGTCCGGCACAATGACGAAGAGGACGGGGTGGCCCTGGCCCACGCGCTCGTTGGCGATAGCGGCGGCGAGGTGGGTCTTGCCACAGCCGTTCTCTCCCATGAAGACCAGCCACCCCTCCGGCTCGACGGCGAACTCCTTGGCCACCCGGAAAGCCCCTTCCAGGCTCTCCCGCTGCTCCTTGGGGAGGTTGACCCGGTGGGGATTGAACGTCTGGAAGGTCATGGACCGCAGGAGGGCAAGATCGAGGGCGCCCACGCGGTCCCACTGGGCCGCCTCTACGCCTGTCCTGTAGACGCGGGCGATCTCCGTGTCGGTGAGACGAGTCCGGAAACGCTCCTCCAGGGAGTCCAGGGGAACGCCAATGGTCACCACGGTCGGGAGATGGGAAGAGAAGCGGTGGTTCAGGACCTGGAACAGCTTCTCCTGGGCCCAGGGTGTGCTGGACTGGGCGCCCAGATCGTCCAGCACGAGGAAGGGCGTTTCGCGCACGCGCGAGAAGAGGTCGTCGTAGGGGAGCTCGGCGCCGGGGGCGTAGGCGGCGCGCAGATGGTCGAGGAGGTCGGGGACGACGACGAAGAGGACGGAGTCTCCCAGGCGCAGGCGCTCGTTGGCGATGGCGGCGGCGAGGTGCGTCTTGCCCGATCCGCTCGGCCCGACCAGGACGAACCAACCACGCGGAGTAGCAGCGTGGGAGACGGCCGCGGCATAAGCCTGGCGGAAGAGGGCTTGGCTCGCCGTGTCGGGGCGGACGCCTTGCTCTAGAAGGTTCTCGAAGGTGACGCGCGCAAGAGGGCCCAGGTTGCTGTACCTCTGGAGGCGGAGAGCACGGGCCCGGATCGTCTCCTCCAGGCGGCAGGTGCAGGGGATGGCCCGACCGAAGTCGGGGTGTCCGACGGGCGCGTCCAAGCCCACCCATCCCGTGCCCCGGCAGCGAGGACAAACCTCAGCGGGGGTCTGCGGGGGTGCGATGTTCTTGTCAGCGCCAGTGGACGACGGGCCCGTACCGGCCCCCAAAGCGCCGAGCCTTCGCTGCAGGATGTCCCCTATCCGTTCCATCGTCTCTTCCTTCCGCTGTCCATCGATCCAGAATGGCGTGCACGTAACGCCAGCTTCTCTTGTTGCTCTCCGCCGCCACTCGAAAGGCGTCCCGGACCCAGGCGGGGGGATAGGCCGTCTCCGCCTCCTTGAGCTCCTCGGCGATAGTCGGCGTCAGCAAACCTATCGTCTCCTCGTAGAGGGCGAAGATATTGGACTCTTTGGTCTCCCTTTGCGGCTCCGGCGCCACTGGCCTGCCGAGGTCGATGGCGCCTGCCCGGGCCAGGTCCACCGCGCGCCTCCCCTCGGGGTCGTTGATGAAATAGGCGGTCTGCGGGCCCCCTTCACCGCCCAGGGACACGGCCAAGAGGACGCCCCGTTCGACGGCCCTGTTCAGTCCCCGCGTCAGGGCCTCTTCCCGCTGGGAATCGTTGGCCCCGAGGCCGCTCCATAGCTCCGGCGTCGCCCTCAGCTCTCCGCGGGTGAGGAAGCGGGGAGAGCCCTTTTTCCGCTTCACGCCCCGCAGGACGCTCAGGATGACCTTCAACTCGGCGAGGTCGTTGGCGGCGGGCAGGACCTCGGTGAAGAAGGCGGCGGGGATGGAGGTGACCTCGCTGCGCTCGGGGAAGCCGGAAAACTTCAAGACCTCACTCCCTCAGTCCCCCTCTCCCACTGGGAGAGGGGGAAGAAATAAGAAGGTGGGGGACACCCCCAGACCCCTGGCAGAGTCCCGACAATGTCGGGACTCTGCATTCCCCAGGCTGCCGCTATGCTTCGTATCGACTTCGGCATAGTTGGCTCCTACACAAGCCGTGGGCGGGCCTGGTCGCGGTAGAGGTCCAAGAAGGTCGTCGTGCGGTCGCGGAACAGGAGTTGGAGGCGTCCCATAGGCCCGTGCCTGTGCTTGGCTACAATGATGTCCGCGATGCCTTTCGGGTACTCCTCGCTGGGGAAGCGGCGCTCCCACTCCTCCTCGGTGAAGTAGAAGTCGGGCCGGTAGATGAAGGCGACCACGTCGGCGTCCTGCTCGATGCTGCCGCTCTCCCGGAGGTCGGAGAGGATGGGTTCGTGGCTGGGCCGGCCCTCGACGGCGCGGGAGAGTTGGGAGACGGCCAGGAGGGGGACGTTCAGGTCTCTCGCCAGTCCTTTCAAGGACCGGGAGATCTCGCTGATCTCCTGCACGCGGTTGCCGCCGAAGGCGGTGGAGCCCTGCATGAGCTGAAGATAGTCGATGACGATCAGGTCCAGGCCCTGCTCCATATGGAGACGCCGGGCCTTGGAGCGCATCTCGACGATGCCCAGGAGGGGCGAGTCGTCTATGTAGATGGAAAGCTCGGCCAGCTGCCCGGCCGCGTGCTGGACGGCCTCCTCTTCCGTGTCCGTCCAGTTCCCCAGTCGCAGGCGGTGGGTGGTCACGCCGGACTCGGTGGCGAGGAGCCTCTCCACCACCTGCTCCCGCGCCATCTCCAGGCTGAACATGGCCACGGTCCTGCCCTCCCTGGCCACGTTTCGGGCCATGTTGAGGGCGAGGGCGCTCTTCCCCATCCCCGGCCGGGCGGCGAGGATCAGCATGTCCGAAGGCTGGAGCCCTCCCAGGAGCTTGTCCAGGTCGGAGAAGCCGGAGGGGAGGCCTCCGCGAGGCACCCCCGCGTAGAGCCCCTGCTCCAGGTATTGGTCCAGGGCCTCGCGGAGGGAGAGGAGGTCGCGCGTGGAGTGGCCGAGGCGCAGCCGGTAGAGCTCGTCTTCTGCCTTGCGCATCGCCTCGTCGGCTTCGAGCTCCGCACCGTAGCCGATGGCGGCGATCCTCCCGCCGGCGTCGATCAGCTTTCGCATGACGGAGAAGCGCCGGACGAGCTGGCCGTAGTGGGACGCGTAGACCGAAGAGGGAACGCCGCCGATGAGGTGGTTCAGATAGGGAAGGCCCCCTACTTCCTCCAGGCGGCCCTGTCGCGAGAGCTCGTCGGCGATGGTGATCAGGTTGATGGGGTCGTTGCGATCGAAGAGGGCGAGACAGGCCTCGTAGCACCACCGGTTCTTTTCGCGGTAGAAGTCGCTGGCCTGGAGGTAGGAAGCGACGTCGGGGAGGGTCTCGCCGTTGATGAGGACGGACCCCAGGACCGCCTCTTCGGCCTCGTCATCGTGGGGAGGCAACCGGTCTGCGTACATGGGCGTCTCGCTGGCGGCTCGGGCTAGTCCTGCGGGGCCTGCGCGTTCTCGGCGCTTTCTTCCACTTCAGGTGAGGGGAGTCCTCCTTGCGCTTCGACCCTGACGACCACGGTGGCAGTTGTCTCGGGCGCCAGGCGCAGGCGGACGCTGTGGTCTCCGAGCTCTCGCAAGGGCTGGGCCAGCTCCACCGCCTTGTGGTCGAACTTCCGACTGGTGAGGGCGGTAAGGGCCTCGGCGATGGCGGCCGCAGTGACGCTTCCGTAGAGGCGCCCCTCCGGGCCGACTCGGACGGGAATGGAGAGCGGTTGGCTTTCCAACTGTTGGGCCAACTGCTTCATCTCGGTGGCGAATTTGGCGCGCTCGGTCAGGGAAGCCCGGTGCCGGGCCTCGGCCTTCTGCAGTTCCGGAGGCGTGGCGAGGACGGCCAGCCCCTTCGGGATGAGGTAGTTCCGGGCGTAGCCGTCCTTGACCTCTTTGATGTCGCCGGGGAACCCCAGTTTTTCCACTTCTTGAACGAGGACGACCTTCATGGAACCTCCAATGGTACACCTGTTCTATATTCGGTCACTATTGTAGATGCTCGGCGGAGATTGTCAAGGAATATTGAGGCAGTATTTCAGCCGCCATCTGGGGAGGGCAAGGGAGCCCAGGGGGACTGGCGGCGAAGAAGACCTCAAAGTTGTTTCTGCTGTGATGGCTTCGTCCTGGTGGGCACCTTGTTCTCAGCTTCCTGCGAGGGCTTTCGCCAAGGCTTCGCGCCACGTCTTTTCGACCTCGGACAGGGAGATGTCCAGGAAACCGGGGAGGGAGAGCCGGCCTCCCCCCACCCTTCCCAGGCGGCAGAGCGCGACACCCTGCTGGGCGGCCAGCTCCTGGAGGGTGAGCTCTTGGGCTGGTCCGACCGAGACGACGATCCGAGCGGGCGCCTCGCCGAAGAGGGCGGCGTCGGCGCGGCCCCGGAGCATGTTGCCCTCTCCCTGGAATCCAACGCTTCCCAGGATGGCCGACTCCGCGAGGGCGACGGCGAGGCCGCCCTCGGAGAGGTCGTGGGCGGAGCGGAGGAGCCGCTGTTGGATGGCTTGCTGACAGAGTCTCTGCACGCGGTCCTCCAGCGCAAGGTCCACGCCGGGAGCCCCCGCTACCATCCCGTGGACGGTCTCCAGGTATTCGCTTGCTCCCAGGGCTTCCACGGGCAGATCGGCCGTGCTCGCTCCCAGGAGGTAGATAGCGTCCCCTTCTTGGACAAAGGCTGCCGTACACCTGGCTTCGATGTCGTCCAGGAGACCCAGCATCCCCACCACGGGCGTTGGATAGACCGAGCCGGCCTCGCTCTCGTTGTAGAGGCTGACGTTGCCGCTTATCACGGGGATTCCCAGAAGGCGGCACGCTTCGGCCATCCCCCGGATGCACTGCTCCAGTTGGTAGGCGACCTCCGGCCTCTCGGGGTTGCCGAAGTTGAGGCAGTCGGTGACGGCCAGGGGGCGTGCGCCGACGCAGGAGAGGTTTCGGGCGGCCTCGGCTACCGCCAGGGCGCCGCCCCGGTAGGGGTCCAGGTAGCACCAGCGACCGTTGGCGTCCACCGTCAAGGCGATGCCCTTTTTCGTCCCTTTCACCCGGAGGACCGCGGCATCGGCCTGGCCGGGAAGAACGACGCTGTTGTCGAGGACCTGGTGGTCGTACTGGCGGTGGACTGCTTCCTTGCTCGCCACGTTGAGAGAGGCGAGGAGGCGGAGCAGGGTCTCTCCCAAATGCGATGGCTGCGGGAGAGAAGAGAGGTCCCGGGCTCGCAGAGCACGCACGGCGGAGTCTTCCCGCCCCTGGGTTCGGTACAGAGGCGGCTCGGTGAGGTGTCGCACCGGCGCCTCGGCGACCACTCTCTCCCCGTCGCGGATGCGGGCCAGTCCATCGCTAGTGATGCGGCCGACCTCGACGCAGGTGAGGTCCCACTTGTCGAAGAGGGCCTTCGCCCGCTCTGCGTCGCCGGGGCGGACGATGAGCAGCATGCGCTCCTGGGACTCGGAGAGCATCACCTCGTAAGGAGTCATCCCCTCTTCCCGCCTGGGGACGCGGGAGACATCGATCTCCACCCCCAAGCCCGCCTTGGCGGCGCACTCCACGGCGGCGGAGGTCAGGCCCCCGGCTCCCAGGTCCTGCATCCCCACCAGGAATCCCTGCTCTGTCAGCTCAAGGCAGGCCTCGACGAGGAGCTTCTCCATGAAGGGGTTCCCGACCTGGACGGCTGTGCGGCGCTGCTCCGACTCTGCGGAGAGGTCCACCGAGGCGAAGGTGGCGCCGTGGATACCGTCCCGACCGGTATCGGAGCCCACGAGGAGGAGGATGTCGCCGGGACGCCCCGTCCCCGCCCGGACGATCCCTTCCGTCTTCACCAGGCCGACGCACATGGCGTTAACCAGCGGGTTGCCAGAGTAGGAGGAAGCGAAGGAGACCTGGCCGGCGACATCGGGGATGCCCAGGCAGTTGCCGTAGCCGCCGATGCCGCCGACGACGCCGTGGAAGAGGTAACGGTTGCGAGGATGGACAGGCGGCCCGAAGAAGAGGGCGTTGAGGAGGGCGATAGGCCGCGCTCCCATGGAGAAGACATCCCGGACGATGCCTCCCACGCCGGTCGCCGCGCCCTGGTAGGGCTCGATGGCCGAGGGGTGGTTGTGGGACTCGATCTTCATGACCACGGCCTGGCCGTCGCCGATGTCCACGACGCCGGCGTTTTCCTCGCCGGGACCGATGAGCACCCAGGGAGCCCGGGAGGGGAAGTCCCGCAGGAGGAGCTTGGAGTGCTTGTAGCCGCAGTGCTCGCTCCAGAGGATGCCGAACATGCCCAGCTCGACGGCGCTGGGCTCGCGGCCCAGCAGCGCGTCGATGGCCTCGTACTCCGCCTCGGAGAGGGCGACCTCTGCGAGGGCCTTTTTATCGATGGGCATGGTATGGGAAGCTCCTAGAGATGCTTGGGAGGGATGGCCAGGGCCAGTGTAGCAGAGGGGGAACGGTGCGTCACGGATGCCGACACCGCCTCAGCCGAAGCCGACCGTGCTACCATAGCGGCAGGTCGCCAGGGAGGGTGTCATGGCCGTTACCGTGCTCATCGCCTACGACGCTCGTTTCCGCACCATGCGGGAGATGGCCCAGGCCGTCTCCGAGGGCGTTGCCCGTGTTCCGGAGGCCCGGGCGGTCTTCCGAGCGGCGCCGGAGGGGACCACCCAGGAGCTGAAGGAGGCCGACGCGCTGATCCTCGGCTCGCCCAACTACACGGGGGTGAGCGGGGTTCTGAAGCAGTGGCTGGATGAGTTCGGCGACGCCTGGGAGGAGGGCTGGCTGAAGGGAAAGGTGGGGGCCGCCTTCACCACCGCCTGGACGCGCCATTCCGGCGTGGAGGTGACCCTGTGGCAGCTCCTCCACTGGCTGCTGGCCGGAGGGATGATCGTTGTCGGTCTGCCGTACACCAAGGCGATGGACCTCTCCGGCTCTTACTACGGGGCCACGGCGACGGGCCGGGTGGTGACGGAGGAGGACAAGGAGCAGGCGCGGGCGCTGGGGGAGCGCGTGGCCCGCTACGCCGTTCAGCTCAAGGGGTTCGTGTAGCAGGCTGCTGAAATTCACCCCCAAACCCTCTCAAGGGGATTCAAGGTAGCCCTTCGGGCAATTACTAAGGGAAGGGGGGACACCCTCCTTCGACAGACTCAGGACAGGCCTTGAACCCCTGCCAAAGTCCCGAGCCATCGGGACTCTGGACTCCCACCGAGCACCTTGGCTTATGGCAAAGGAGAGCCGATGGAGCTACGAGGCGCCGTGGCCATCGTGACGGGGAGCAGCCGCGGCATCGGGAAGGCCATCGCCCTGGAGCTGGCCCATCGGGGCTGCAACGTCGTCGTCGCCGCCCGCACCGTCCGCGCCACTCCCCAGCGACGTGGCACCGTTCAGGAGACAGCCAGAGAAGTCGAGGCCCTGGGGGTTCGGGCCCTGGCCGTCGTGACGGACGTGACCTCTATGCTCGATGTTCGCCGCATGGTGGAAGAGGCGCTGGGGGCCTTCGGGCGCATCGACATCCTGGTGAACAACGCCGGGGAGATCGGGGACAACCGCGACTTCCTGGAGGTGACGCCAGAGCAGTGGAACGCTATTCTTGGCTCCAACCTCTTCGGCGCCTTTCATTGCTCCCTGGCCGTCGCGCCGGTCATGGTGCGGCAAGGGTCGGGCGCCATCATCAACCTGACCTCGGGCGCCGCCGTGCGCACCGACTTTCTCAGCGTCCCCTACGGCGTGGCCAAGGCGGGCATAGACCGTCTGACCAGGGGCATCGCGGACGACCTGAAGGACAGGGGAGTGGCCTGCGTCCCCGTCTCGCCGGGGACGGTGGCCACGGAGACCGTTCGGCGGCTGTACGCGGGCCAGGACCTCTCCTGGGCCCAGCCCCAGGAGTGGACGGCCCGGGCGGTGGCGGACATTCTGGAGGAGGGGGCCATGGCCTACACCGGCCAGGTGGTCAGCGTCCGGCAGTACCTGGAGGGCAAGCGGAGCTAACTCGCTGGCGGCGAGTGTTGCCTTCCAAGGTGGAGGGAAAGCGCTCTTGGGTACCAGGGCAGAAGAGGATAGACTAGAAGGGCAACTCTTGTACGAGGTGAAGTCGTGGCGGTCCCAGAGGGTCTCGTCTTGGCGGTTCTCACCCCTTTTTCTCCGGGTGGCGAGAGGGTGGTCCCTGACTGGCTGGCAGGCCACTTCGCCTACGTGACCGAGGGGGGAGAGGTAAACGGGTTCTACCTCTTCAGTCCCTTGGGGGAGGCCGCGTCCCTGTCCTTGGCTGAGAAGAAGCTGCTGATCGATACCGCCGTCGCCCATCGGGATCGTCGCTCTCTCATCGTGGGCACGGAGGGGACGGACCTGGCGGGGACCTTAGAGATCGGGCGCTATGCTCTGGAGAAAGGGGCGGACGCCCTCGTCCTCGCGCCTCCCTCGACCTCCGCCGCGCTCTCGAAGAAAGACCTTTACGGCTTCTACGCCTCGGCTCTCAAATCCCTGCCGGCGGAGCCTCGCGTCCTTCTCTACAACGGACCGGGCGACCGCGATAGGGCTCTCACCTTCGAGCAGGTGGACGATCTGCTGGCCGGGTTCGCCGACCGCCTCCTGGGCGTCGTAGAGGCGACGGGTGAGCCGGGGCTGGCCCGCGCCTACATCGAGCGATATCCGGGCTTGAAGATGTACGCGGGCCACGATGGGGCCCTGGGAGACGCGGCGTACTACGGCGCGGTGGGGGCGATCAGCGCCGTTGCCAACGTCTTCCCGGCCGCTCCCAAGGCGGTGCTCCGTGCCGCGGCGACGAGCGACAGGGAGGAGATGGAGTACGCCCAGGAGCACCTGAGCCGCTTGTGGGCCCTCATCGTTTCCACGGCGAACCCGGTCGGGGTGCTGAAGGGTCTCATTCCCCTTTTCGGCGATCCGGGGATGACCCACACGCGGCTAGCCACACCGGCGCCCTTGGGCCAGCTCCGACAGATCGAGGAGCAGATCTACCTCATCCTGGGGATGGAAGACCCTCTCCTGTAACGGCGGCCCATCCCGGCCACCTGCTCTCTGCGTATGTCTTTGCAGAGAGGAGAGGGAGGGCAGCAGGGATGAGAGGGTGGATAGCTGGACCGCTGGTTCTCATGCTCCTGGGGCTTGGTTGTGAGCTCCCGGGCGTCCAACCCCAGGTGACTCCCTTCTTGGAGCCGAGCCCTGTTCCTGCGACGACGCTTGCCCCTCCGGTGGCGCCCTCGCCTGCTTCTCCACCTTCGCCTGTTCCGCCGACCGCGACGCCGGTGCCGACTCCCACACCGACGGCGACGCTGGTGCCGACTCCCACACCGACGGCGACGCCGACCGCGACGCCGGTGCCGACGCCCCCACCGACGGCGACGCTGGTGCCGACTCCCACAC
>JACQUM010000081.1 GCA_016210295.1 Chloroflexota bacterium
GAAGAGGGCGGTCATGATCCCGTGGGAGAACATCTGGAGGACGGCGCCGTCCAGCCCGAAGCGGTCGATGGTGCCCAGGCCCATGAGGACGTAGCCCATGTGGCTGACGCTGGAGTAGCCGACGACGTATTTCAGGTCGCGCTGGCCCATGGCGGAGATGGCGCCGTAGATGACGTTGACGGTCCCCAACCCGATGAGCAGCGGCGCCCAGAAGGCCGTCCCCTCGGGCAGCAGCTCCATCCCCACTCGGAGGATGCCGTAGGCGCCTAGCTTCATCAGGACGCCCGCGTGCAGCATGCTCACGGCGGTGGGCGCGGCGACGTGGCCGTCGGGCGACCAGGTGTGGAAGGGCCAGAGGCCCGCCAGGACGCCGAACCCGACCATTAGGAAGGGGAAGAAGAGCTTCTGGAAGGAAGGGTCGAAGGTCACGTCTTCTAGCTTCAGGAGGTCGAAGGTGGAGAGGCCGGCCTGGACGTAGATGGCGATGAGGGCGACCCAGACCAGGACGCTTCCGGCGCTCAGGTAGATGGTCAGCTTCATGGCGCCGTACTCCTTGGTCCGGACGAAGGTGCCGAAGTCGCTGCTGCTGCCCCAGACGCCGATGAGGAGGTACATGGGGAGCACGGCGAGCTCGTAGAAGAAGAAGAAGAAAAAGAGGTCGACGGTGGCGAAGACGCCCAGGACGCCCGTGGCCAGGAGGAGCAGCAGGATGAAGAAGTCCTTGTTCCGGTACTGGATGTTCCACGAGACGAGGGCGCCGGCGAAAAGGACGATGCCGGTCAGGAGAAGCAGAGGGACGCTGATGCCGTCCACCGCTAGCTTGAAGGTGACACCCAGGAGGGAGAGCCACGGGTACTCTTCCGTGAACTGAAAGCCAGCCATGGCCCGGTCGTAGGCGAAGGCGATGGAGAGGCTCAGGAGGAGGACAGTGAGGGAGGCGACGGTGGCGACGGCTCGGACGGCGTTCTTCTGCCGCGAAGGAACGAAGATGAGAAGGAGAGCCCCGGCGGCGGGGGCGAGGACTATAAGGCTCAGCAAGTACTTTTCGATGCTGGGCACGGCACTCCTGAGAAAAAAGGCATCCCTATCTTATATCGGATGGGAGGGGGACGCTACCCCAGGCGCTCGTTTCGGGGCACTCCCGTCGCGCCCTGGCGTATGCTAGTCTGGGAGCGAAAAGGGCAAGGGACAGCCATGGAGATTCTGAACGTCGGGCCTTTGGAGATCATGGTGATCATCGCCGTTGCCTTCATCGTCCTGGGGCCGGAGCGGGCGACGGAACTGGGGAGAGACCTGGGACGCGCCGTGACAAGCCTGCGCCGGAACTTCAACGTGGTCCAACAGGAGGTCACACGCCAGTGGACGGAGGTGGAGAGGCCCGTCAGGGAGATCCAAGAGAAGGATCTGTCGCTCCCGAAGGACAAGCCTTCGCTTTCGCAGGACGATGAGGGGGCGAGGAAGGAGTGACGCCCGACGAGGAGAAGCAACCCCTCACCGCGCATCTCGCGGAGCTCCAGAAGCGCCTCACTTGGGCAATCATCGCCCTCATTGTGGGGACGGTCGTTTCGACGTTCTTCGTGGAGCAGTTCATCAAGGTGCTGACGGCGCCCGCCGAACGCCTGGGAGTCACGTTTCAGTTCATACACGTCACCGGATATATCGGGCCTTTTTTCGAGGTAGCCCTTCGGGGAGGATTCGTTCTCGCGCTGCCGGTGATCGTCTATCAGGCGGTGATGTTCATCCGGCCAGGCCTTCTCCCCAATGAGAGGCGCTGGCTTTACATCTCCCTCCCCGTCGTGGTCTTGGCCTTCCTGACTGGCGTCGCCTTCGGCTACTTCGTCCTCCTGCCGCCGGCCATCGGCTTTCTCTTCACTTTCGGGAGCGACATCGCTGAACCGCGGCCCCTTATCGGCGACTACATCTCTACGATGCTCACGCTGCTTTTCTGGCTGGGGGTCGTGTTCGAGACGCCCTTCCTCTTCTTTCTCTTGGCGCGGCTGGGGGTGCTGAGCCCCTATGTAGTAGCCCGTCAGAGACGCCTCGGCCTGGTGGCGGCCTTCGTGCTGGGGGCGGTCATCACTCCGACGGGCGACCCCGTCAACATGACCGTCGTGGCCGTTCCTGTGTACCTGCTTTTCGAGTTGGGAATACTCCTGGGAAAGATCGGGTGGCGGCTGCGACGGGGCAAGGCCAGCTAGCTCCTATCGTCTACGAGTGGCGGGCTAGATGGTCATCGGGAGAGGCCTCACCCCCTGCCCCTTCGGCTTCGTTCAGGGCAGGCTCTAGGACCCCGGGCAGGAGCCTTGCCGCTGTACCCTGCAGGTGGGCTGTGGGAGTGGCTGCTGGGGTGGAATCCGCGCTAACGAAGCGTGTACATCCCACCCGCCCGCCCTGAGAAGTTTGCAAATACAGGGGGACACCCCCCTTCGGCAGGCTCAGGACAGGCCTGTAATCCCTGCCAGGGAGGGCAACGCTCTCCCTGGACC
>JACQUM010000082.1 GCA_016210295.1 Chloroflexota bacterium
ACGGCGTTGAGGTAGGCGAAGTCCATGGGTTTCTCGCCACCCCGGTATACCTCCCAGAGGTCGGGGTTAGCGGCGCGGACCAGCACGAAGGCGGCGTAGGCGCTCAAGAAGAGAAGCTCGCCGGTCAGGAGGAGACGCCAGTGGGACCGGAAGAAGCGGCGGAGGGCGTCCCACTGGGCACGAGCGGCCAGCAGGGAGAGGAAGGCCAGAAGCAATATCGCCGCGACAACGCTGGCTCGGGAGAACTCCATCCACCGGAGGCTGGCGAGGAGCCAGGTCACGTAGGCGATGATGAGGAAGGCCAGGACCTTGGTGAGCAGGAACCCTTTATCGGGGAGGGCGCGAAAGACGAAGAGGCCCAGAGGAAGCCCCGCCAGAGCGATGACCTCGAAGGCGAGGAGCCAGGGCACCGGCGCGAAGCGGTTGGCCAGGCTGGCCGGCTGAAATATCTCCAGCCACGTGCCGCCCCGGCGCTGCGCCTCCGCCAAGTCCGGCTCCATGAGCAGCGGGAAAACCGTCTCCTGAGCCGGTGCGGGCCCCAGGCGCACCTGGACATCCTCGGCGTCCAGGCTCTCCACCTTCCGAAAGAGGATGAGCTTCGGGCGGTCGTAGACGGTGTAGTTCTCGTCGGCGAACCCCAGGTCCAGGGAGAAAGGCGTGGAAACAGGGGCCTGGACTCCGGGAGGCGGACGCAGCCCCGTTCGGACGAAGGTATCGTCCACCAGGCTAACGCCGAAAAGGTTCGGGTAGCTCACCTCCACGTGGGCCACCTGAAATCCCAGCTCGCCGTTGAAGAGCTTCTCGTAGTAGCGCGTGGTGAGGGGATAGCGCTCCGGCAGGCGGGGGATGGTGCCGTAGAGACGCTGGCTCGCCAGGAGGACGTAGTCGGCCCGCTCCAGCCGTTGCGCAAAATCTATCAGCTTGAACTCGTCGTCGGGCTCCTCGTAGGGGCGGAGCTGAAGCTCCTGGAAGGGCGGGTACAGGTCCCGCGGCGCCTCGTCCCACTCCTCCCGGGCGATGGTGGAGCCGGCAGGCACGTTCTCCCGGGCCCATTGGGCCATGCGAGTGGCCGTGTGGGGCTCGGCGTAGACCCTCAAAAACGCCGCGGCGTAGGCGCCCGTCGCCACGAGGACCGCGGCCATCGCCACATAGGCGAGCAGGGTACCGCGACGCCATCGCCGCGCCATCCAGTCCCGGGCCTCCCACAGGAGAACGGCGCCGAAGAGGACAAGGAGAGGGGCCAGGGGCAACATGTAGCGAGCGAACTTGGCCTGGAGAGGCCCAACGAGCAGGAAGAAGGGGAGGACCCAGGCCAGCAGCAGGAGGTCCGCCCTGCTGCGCTTCCACAGCGCCCGCCCAAGCGCGAAGACGAGCCCGAGCCAGGCGAGGATTCCCAAAGGCAGGCCAAGGCCCCAGACGGCCAGCTGCTGGACGTGGTACCAATAGGGCGCCGTGGCGATGTACTGCCGTGTGTAGGGGAGGTCGGCGCGGCCACTGGCCATGCCACTCTCTTCCAGGACGTCTTTCAGGAAGGCGGGAAAGTCCAGCAGGACGTAGGGCTGAGTGAGGAGAAAGACGCCGGATGCCACGGCTCCGGAGAGGACGGCACCGCCCGCCCAGGACCCCACAGTGCGAAAGCCGCCCTCGCCGGGGCGGAGGGCCCAGGCCAGGAGCACGGGGAGGGCCAGAGGCGCGGCGCTGACCTTCGTCGCCAGGGCCAGGCCCAGGAAAAGCCCCGCCAGGGCTCCGTTCCACCGGCCTCCGCCGGCGGCGAGGCGGGCCGAGAAGTACAGGGTCGCGAGGACCGTGGTGGTCATGGGGATGTCCACCACGAAGTAGTGGCTCTGCTGGATGTGGAGGACGGCGAGGGAGGCGAAGAGCGCCGCCAGAAGGCCGACCCTCCGGCCGTAAAGGCGGGCGCCCAGGAGGTAGACCAGGAGCACGCTCAGGCTATCGAACCCGGCGGAGAGGACACGGCCCACCAGCGCCCGCTGGAATCCCTCAACGGGCTCGCCGAGGCTGGCGGAGAGGAGAGACGCCACCCCCGACAGAGTGTAGATGGGCAGGCTGCCGTAGCGGAAGAAGTGTGGATTGAGCGGGCTCTTGTCCGCGTCGAGGAACTCGGCCAAGCTCTCGGGCCAACGCAGGGGAGAGGAGACGTCTACGATGCGTCGTTCGTCGGGATGGTAGAGGGCGCCCTGATCCCAGTCCAGGCCAACGAGGCGGAGGCTGAGGGAGAGGAGAAAGAGCCCCAGCAGGAGAGGGACCGGAGAGGCGAGGGCTGCCCTCACGGTCCGCTCCAGGGGAAGTGCAGGGGGGCAGAGCCCCCATTGCCGAGGGTCGGGGGGTGTCCCCCTGATTCGTTCCTCTCCCCCTCTTCCTTGGCAAGGGGAGTCCAGAAGGGCGAAGCCCCTGTGGCGGGGGCCTGGGGGTGTCCCCCAGTTCTGCCTATTCCGTCCCCCTCTCCCTCTGGGGAGAGGCGGACGGAGGGGGTGAGGGTCTCCAGGGTAGCTTTGAGGAAGCGAGAAAATCGAGACAACAGATAGGGCATAGCTGGGGAAAGGGGCCGTCCGCCTGCGGCGGACGGCCCCTGCGAGCCTCTACAGGCCCTTCGTCATGACGAAGTGGATGAGGTCGGCGACGCGGCAGCTGTAGCCCCACTCGTTGTCGTACCACGCCAGGACCTTCACCAGGTCGCCGCCCATGACCATGGTCGAGGAGGCATCGAAGATGGCGCTGTGGGCGTCGCCTTTGAAGTCGGAGCTGACCAGGGGCTCCTCGGTATAGGCCAGGATACCTTTCAAAGCGCCCTCCGCCGCCTCTTTGAAGACGGCGTTGACATCCTGGACGCTCACTTTTCGGGCCAAGACGGCGGTGAAGTCCACGATGGAGACGGTGGAGGTGGGGACGCGGTAGGCCAGGCCGTGGATCTTGCCCTGGAGGTCGGGGAGGACGAGACCAACGGCGCGGGCGGCTCCCGTCGTGGTGGGGATTATGTTCATGGCCGCCGCGCGGGCCCGGCGCAGGTCCTCGTGGACCTGGTCCAAGATCTTCTGGTCGTTGGTGTAGGCGTGGATGGTGGACAAGAGGCCTTTCTCGATGGTGAAGTTGTCGTGAAGGACCTTTGCCACTGGGGCGATGCAGTTGGTGGTGCAGGAGGCGTTGGAGA
>JACQUM010000089.1 GCA_016210295.1 Chloroflexota bacterium
AGGGCCAGCGGGGTATCTTCACCACGCAGTAGTCCAGGGCCGGCTCGAAGGCCGCCGTCGTCTTCTGGGTCACCGCGTTGGGTATTTCGTCCAGTCTCCTCCCCACGGCGATCTTCGCCGCCACCCTCGCGATGGGGTACCCCGTGGCCTTGGAGGCCAGGGCCGACGACCGGCTGACGCGAGGGTTCACCTCGATGACGTAGTACGGAGAGCCAGAATAGTCTTTGAACCCAAACGCCTCGGCGACGATGGGGTGCGGCTGGAGGGCGAACTGGACGTTGCACCCACCCTCGATCCCCAGGGCCCGGATGATCCGCAGGCTCGCCGAGCGGAGCATCTGGTACTCCTTGTCTGTCAGCGTCTGGCTGGGCGCCACGACGACGCTGTCGCCGGTGTGAACGCCCATGGGGTCCAGGTTCTCCATGTTGCACACGGTGATGCAAGTATCGGCGCCGTCCCGCATCACCTCGTACTCCACCTCCTTCCAGCCGAAAAGGCACCGCTCCAGGAGGACCTGGTGGATGGGGCTGTATGCGAGGCCCGTGGAGACCTTCGGCTCCAGCTCCTCCCACCTCCAGACGATGCCTCCTCCGGTGCCGCCCAGGGTATAGGCAGGACGGACGACCAGGGGCAGGCCCAGCCGCTCCGCTACCCGCCGTGCTTCCATGAGATCGGTCACCGTCTCGTTCTCCGGCTCCGGTTCGCCGATTTCGTGGAGCATTCGCCGGAAGAACTCCCTATCCTCCGCCTTTCGGATGGTCTCCAGGGGCGTGCCCAGCATGCGGACGTTGTACTTGTCCAGGACGCCCGCCTCCGCCAGGGCCACGGCCAGGTTGAGCCCCGTCTGCCCGCCCAGGGTGGGGAGGAGGCCGTCGGGCCTCTCCCGCTCAATGACCCGTGTCACCGCCTCCACGGTCAGCGGCTCGATGTAGACGATGTCGGCGATGCCCTGGTCGGTCATGATGGTGGCGGGGTTGGAGTTCACCAGGACGGAGACGACCCCCTCCTCCCGGAGTGCCTTGCACGCCTGGGTGCCGGCGTAGTCGAACTCCGCCGCCTGCCCGATGACGATGGGCCCGCTGCCGATGACGAGAACCTTGGAGGGTTTATTAGTCACGACATTGTTCCTCGGGCTTTGTGTACAGCTAACCCGTTGCGCCGCTCAGTTTGCTCACGTAGGCATAAGCCTGTTCAAAAAAGGGGGCAAGTAGCGTCAGATCAACCTCACTGCTGGACACATTGATATAGATAATGTGGTAAGTGGGATCCCAATATGTTTGCTGCGCCCAAGCAGGGACCGCCATACCTAAATCGCCAGGAGGCGCTGGCAGCTTAAACCAGATACACCACCCCTTAGCCCATCGGTTCTGAGTACCGATGACATTCCATGCCCCTGGAAGCTGAAAAGGAGTGTATCCCTTCCGAAACCTGAACTGTAGCTGCCATCCCTTCTTCTCACAAGTCTCTTCCACCTTCTTCACCAGCCACTGCCCCAGCTCTACTTGGTCCCTCGACACTCCCAGGTCACGTTCATATCGCTCCCAACTCCACTCCTCTTGTGCTCTCACAGAGGAGCCTCTTAACAACGGCGGAGCCTTATCTTCCACCACGGCTAGGACGTCGGTTCCTAGCTGAAACCGCTTTAGTTGCAAGAATGAGAATTCGAAAGTGCTAATATACCGAGTCAATTCAATCAGCTCTTCTTCGAACTCAGGGGCTAGAATTACAATTCGCGGCTTGAGGTCGGCCCCCTCGGTATCCATACTTGCCTTCTGTAGAAGGTACCTGATGCTGTCTGGACTGGACATGATCCAGCTCGCGTATTTGAGCACCTGAACGAGAACATCCGTGTCAGCAGGTGTGTTCTTCAACTCTATCAATAGCAACTTCCCTTGGTCTAGCGATTGATCCATTGCCAGAAGGTCTATTCGCCGACCCAATCCCGTGTCTACTTGTTCACCAAAGATGTTGACTTTCTCACCGAGAAGGCCTGCGTTGCTTTTGATGAAGGATTCCATATCGCTCACTTCATCCACGAAAGGCACCTCTGCTACCACTGCAACCTCTCCTTCTGGTTTGACCTGGAACAGTTTTGGCATATCGTCTCCCCGAGATCCATCAGCCCCAAACCTGGACGCTCACACTTGACTTCTCGCTGGTTAGTAGGCCCCTGGATGTTCCCGCCGCCTTTGCGCTAGCCACTCCTCATCAAACTCAATGGTCCCAGCCATCTTGATCAGCTCCTCGGTCCGCACCCTGCGCTCGCGCTCAATCAGTTCATCAATGGCTTTGTGAATGGCCCGCGTGGGTGTGGTTTCCCCCGTGAAGCGCATCAAGTCACTGAGCATTTGCTCTTCGACATGCAGCGAGATTCTTTTACCCACATCTCACCTCTTGGTCTCTTTCACCATCGCCAGGAACCGGTCGAAGAGGTACTCGTTGTCCCACGGCCCCGGCGACGCCTCGGAGTGGTACTGGATGGTGAGGATGGGCAGCTCCCGGTGACGCAGCCCCTCCACCGTCCCGTCGTTCAGGTTCACCAGCGAAACCTCCAGGCCCGGGGGCAGGGTCGAGGCGTCCACGGCGTAGCCGTGGTTCTGGGCGGTGATGTAGACCCGGCCCGTCTCCACGTCCTTCACCGGGTGGTTGCCGCCCCGATGCCCGAACTTGAGCTTGAAGGTCTTCGCGCCCAAGGCGATGCCCAGCACCTGGTGCCCCAGGCAGATGCCGAAGAGGGGCACCCTCCCCACCAACGCCCGCGTCGTCCGGGCGACGTACTCCAGCAGCACGGGGTCTCCTGGCCCCGGCGAGAGCACCACGCCATCGGGCCGCAAGGCCAGAACCTCCTCTGCCGAGGTGGTGGCGGGCACCGCCGTCACCGCGCATCCCTTTCGGCGGAGGATGCGGAGGATGTTGTATTTCAACCCCTCGTCCAGGACGACGATGCGCGGGGCTCCCGCCCTCCTGCTCCCCTCGTCCCACTCGTAAGGCTTCTTGGCGCTCACCTCTCGAACAAAGTCCGTGTCCCCGTAGTCCGGCCCGCGCTTCAGACGCGCCAGGGCCTCTTCTACGCCCCCTTCGACAGCGATGATCCCTTTCATGACGCCGGAGCGCCGCAGCCGCCGGGTGAGGGCGCGGGTGTCCACGCCCGAGAGTCCAGGGACGCCCGCTGTACGAAGGTAGTCGTCCAGGGTCATGCGAGAGTCGCCGTGGCTGGGGAACGGGCACCATTCCCGCACCACGAAGCCTCGCACCTGGATCCGGGCCGACTCGATGTCGCGCTCGTTGATGCCGTAGTTACCGATGAGAGGATAGGTGGGGACGACGATCTGCCCCGCGTAGGAGGGATCGGTGAGGATCTCCTGATAGCCGGTCATGGAGGTGTTGAACACCACCTCTCCCACGGCCTCTCGCGCCGCGCCGAAGGAGACGCCCCGGAAGACGGAGCCGTCCTCCAGCAGCAGGAACGCCTCTCTCTCCACCGTCATGCCCCCTCCATTTTGGTCCCTTCGTCCAGATAAGCCACCGCGCCCTCGACGATGGTTGCCACGACCTTTCCCGTGAACCGGGCCCCCGTAAGGGGCGTGTTCTTCCCCTTGGAGGCGAACTCCTCCGGCCGCACAGTCCACTCCCGCTTCAAATCCAGCACAACGACGTCGCCGGGAGCCCCCTCCTTGAGCGTCCCCAACCCGCGCCAGCGCTCCGGCAGGAGCCTCGCTGGCCCCGCCGTCAACCTCTCCACCACGGTGATCAAATCGAGAGAGCCTCGGCTCACGAGGGTCAACAGGAGGCCCGCCGCGGTCTCCAGGCCGCTGATTCCCACCGCCGCCTCCCCGAAGGGGACGGCCTTGTCCTGCCAGGTGTGGGGTGCGTGGTCGGTGGCGATAGCGTCGATGACGCCTTCCTTCACCGCCGTCGCCAGGGCGGCGCACTCCTCCTGCGTCCGGAGGGGAGGGTTGACCTTGGCGTTCGTGTCGTACATCACCCCTTCGGCGCCGTCCCAGGAGCGTCCCAGGACCGCCTCATGGGTCAGGGCGAGGTGGTGGGGTGTCACCTCTCCCGTCACCGGCAGCCCCTCCTCCTTGGCTCGACGGAGGAGGTCTACCGTCCCCCTGGTGGAGACGTGGGCCACGTGCAGCCGCCCCCCCGTGAGCCGGACCAGGGCTATGTCCCGGGCCACCACGGAGTCCTCCGCTGCCGCTGGCCAGCCCTTCAAGCCTAGGCGGGTCGCCACCCATCCCTCATGCATCGCCGCGCCCGAGGTCAAGGCGGCGTCCTCGGCGTGCTGGACGATGGGCAATCCCAATCGGCGACTGTAAGCGAGGGCGTTGCGCATCACCCGGGCATCCCCCACCGGTGAACCATCGTCGCTGAAGCCTACCGTTCCGCTAGCCGCCATCTCCTCCATCTCCGCCAGCGTTTCGCCCTTCCGTCCTCGCGTGACGGCACCCAGGGTGAGCACCCGGACGCCACCCGTCTCTCGGCCCCGCCGCAGAACGAACTGGACGAGCTCCGCGTTGTCAATGGCTGGCTCGGTGTTCGCCATGGCGCAGACAGTGGTGAAGCCGCCCCGCGCGGCGGCGCGTGTCCCTGTTTCGATGGTCTCCTTCTCCTCGAAGCCCGGCTCCCGCAGGTGACAGTGGAGGTCGATGAACCCAGGCGCCACCACCATCCCGGAGGCATCCAGAAGGCGACACCCTGGCGGAGGAGGTGTGCCCCGTGAGAGCACGCCTCGCACCACGCCCTCTTCGATCAAGAGGTCCCCTATGCGGTCAAGCCCCCTGCCGGGGTCCAGGACTCGCCCGCCCCGGATGAGGAGCGGCCTTCTGTCCACGCCTGGCATCTACCCCTCCCCACGCAGAAGGAGGTACAGGAGGGCCATGCGCACGGCCACCCCGTTCCGCACCTGCTCCTCGATGAGAGAGCGCTGTCCCCGCGAGGCCTCCGCGCTCACCTCGATCCCCTGGTTGACGGGGCCGGGGTGGAGGAGAAGGGCTTCCGGCTTCGCCCTGCGGAGACGCTCGTCGTTGACCTGATAGCCGCGCACGTACTCGCGAACGCTGGTGAGCAAGCCCTGCTCCTGTCGCTCGCGCTGGAGCCGCAGGGCCATCACCACGTCGGCCTCTTCCACCGCGCGGTCTAACTCCTCCTCCACGCACACGTCCCGCCCCTCGTAGGCCCGCGCGACCTCGATAGGCAGGAGGGTCGGCGGGCCGCACAGGACGACCGTGGCACCCAGTGCGGTGAAGCCCCAGACGTTGGACCGCGCCACGCGACTATGGAGGATATCACCCACGATGACCACCCGCCGGCCCTTCACGTCGCCCAGATGCTGCTGGACGGTGTAGATGTCCACCAGGGCCTGAGACGGGTGGGCGTGCCAGCCGTCGCCGCCGTTGATCACCCCGGCGCTCACCTCGCGAGCCGCGAGATAGGGCGCCCCCGACTGCGGATGCCGCAGGACGACCACATCCGCCCCCAGGGCCTCCAGGGTCCGGAAGGTGTCGATGAGGGACTCTCCCTTGGCCACGCTGGTGGAGGAAGCGGAGAGGTTGAGCACGTCGGCGCTGAGGGCCTTGGCCGCCCGATCGAAAGAGCTCTGCGTCCGCGTGCTGGGCTCCAGGAAGAGGTTGACGACGGTGCGGCCCCGCAGAGTAGGGACCTTGGGCACCGGGCGCCGCAGGACCTCCCGCATGGTGTCCGCGGTGGACAGCACAGACGTGATCTCCCCAGGAGTGAAATCGTCGAGGTCCAGGATGTTGCGATGGCCCCAGGCCGTCGTCGGTCTCTCCACCGGCTGCGCTCCCGCTCCTGCCCGGCTGGTCACGCCTCACCTCCTCGAAGGAGGACGACCTCATCGCGGCCGTCCACCTCCTCGACACGGACTCGGATGCTTTCGTCCAGAGCAGTGGGGACGTTCTTTCCCACATAGTCGGCGCGAATGGGCAGCTCTCGGTGCCCCCGATCCACTAGTACGGCGAGCTGGATCGCCTTCGGCCGCCCCAGGTCGATGTGCGCGTCCATGGCCGCGCGGACGCTCCGGCCGGTGAACAGCACGTCGTCCACCAGGACGAGGCCCTTGCCCGTCACGTCCAGGTCGATCTCCGAGGACTGGAGGGTCAGGCGGAGGGGAGAGGTGAAGAAGTCGTCGCGGTAGAGGCCGATGTCGAGAGCTTCGACGGGAACGAGGACACCCTCGAACTGCTGGATGGCACGAGCGATGCGGTGCGCCAGGGGAACGCCCCGGGTCCGAAGCCCGATGAGGGCCAGGTCGGAGACGCCCTGGTTCCGCTCGGCGATCTCATGGGCGATGCGGACGAGGGCCCGCCGGATCTGGTCGGCGGTGAGGAGGACTCTTTCCTCCATCAAAAAACCCCTCGCCCGGAGGCAAGGGGTTTCATCGCCGTACAGCGAAAGGCCCGAACCTGCGCTCGGCCCTTTGCGCGCCCCCTTGCCAGCCTCGCGGGACTGGATTTAAAGGTCGCCATGCTCGGCCTCTGATCTTTTGGCTCAGTATACCATCCGCGGGAGGAGGGGGGCAAACCGTCAACATCCAGTCTCTCCTTTTGCCTCTCGGCGGACGGGATTCGTCCCCTGAGTCCGGAGAACGTCTCCCCCCATTACTTAAGGAGGCCGTGACACGTTATTAGCTAGGGAGACCATGAGACATTGTAAAGGGGCTCACAAACTTCCGACATCACAGGTTCGGCATCACGACTCTCGATTATCACTACCGATTAGCCCATTAGAATGATCGCCAGCCGCTCTGGTATCACCCGAAATACTACTTTCGCAGGATGAATCTATCCGCTCATTGTTGCATTGTGTAAGTGCGAGAACGTAAAAGGGGGTTACGGCAAGGAAGCAGTGGAAAAACGGCCTACCCCTTCAGGAGATCCCTCTTCGATGCTCCGCGTGGGCGAGGCAGCCAGAGTTCTCGGCGTGCATCCCAACACGTTGCGCAAATGGAGTAACACCATGGATATCCCCAGCTACAGAGTCGGTCGGCGGCGAGATAGATGGTTCACCCTTGAAGACCTGGCGAGGTTCCTCGGGGGAGATAACACGGCCAGGGGGTAGGACAGACCAACGGTTGAACTGGGGGGAATCAAGGATGGCGAAGCAGGGGGGCTTCACCCTGATCGAAACCCTTATCGCCCTGGGCCTTCTGGGCTTCATCGGCGTGGCCTTCATGTCATCCATGACCAGCAGCCTCGGTGCGACGGACCTGACCGATGTGCGGGTGACGGGGGAAAACCTGGTCCGCGCCCAGCTCGAGTACATCCGGCGTCAGGCCTACTTCCGTCCACCCACTGCCCCCTACCTCATTCCCCCAGAAAACGCCCCCGGTGCTTACGCCGTTCCACCTCCCGGTATCACCCCGCCTCCGGGATACCTCATGACGCTGGAGATTGCCCAGTATTGCGACAGCACGGGCTGCTATCCCCTAGACCAGATCGAGCTGGTCACTGCAAAAGTCACGCGCGAGGGGAGGCCTATCACCCACGTCTCAAACCTGAAGACCAAGAGGTGAAGGCGGTTTCAGATGAGAGGTCAAAGGGGATTCACCGTGGTCGAGTTGCTGATTGCCGTAGGGGTGGCGGGAGCGCTCATGCCTCTGGTCGTCTCCTCCATCTTTCAAATCATCAAGGGGACGGACCACGTCAACAGCAAGACCATCGTTCTGGCGGACGTCAACAACGCCTCCACCTGGATCAATAGAGACCTTCCCCAGGGAGAGAAGCTTCTCGACCCGGCGACTCTCACCCCTCTTGTGAACTGTGCTACCGGAACCCAGCCCAGCGTGCGAGCGGAGTGGTCAGACAAGACTATCTGGGGGGCCGGAGACCCCCTGCACTTCGCAGAGTACCGAAGAGATCCCGGGACGACTCTCCTCCAGCGAAACTACGACGGCGCAATAAGCATCGTCGGCAGATATGTAACGAACGTCTCCTTCTGTCAGGATGCCGATGGCCTTATCCGTGTAAGCATAACCTCCACCGAGGGCAGAACTACTCCTATCTCCAAGGGGCTCTCCTTCCTCGTGAGCCCGCGAACAGGAGGGACACCGTAAATGAACCGTAACGAACGGGGCTACATCCTCATCATGGTTTTGATCCTGATGGCCGTGGGCACCCTAGCTGTCATACCCACTCTGAACATCGTTACTTCGGGTTTTAAGAGCAAGCAGGTGCAATCGCAGTTCCTCGCGGCGCAGTACACCAGCGACGCGGGAGCAGAGTTCGCTCTCTGGCAGCTCCTCTACGGAGGCGCAACCTCTCTCCTCACGGGCGATGGAGCCCAGTCTTCCTGGACAGTGTCCTTAAATGGCGTGGTGGCCCAGGTCATTATTAGAGAAACGGGCGCCACCGTAGACAGAACACTTCAAGTACCCGGGGCCAGAGACAACAGGGTCCGTCCCAGCAAGACGGTCGTCTGTGACAAAGATGGCGACGGATTCGATGACGAGTGTGAGGACCTGCCTACCAACGGCGGGATGAAGGCGCGGTACACCGTCTACCTGGAACAAGTCAGCCCAGACACGAGTGTAGGCATTGTAGCCGTCTACGACGAGTTACCCAAAGGCTTCGCTCTCGTCCCCGGGTCGGTCACCTCACCCGATGGAAGCCTCCCTGGGATCTCGACGGTCACACCCGTCAACATCGGCAGCCCTTCGAATCAAGTCTGGAAATGGGACCTTGCTGCCTCTCCCGTCTACTTCCAGCGAGGTGAGGTGAAGAAGTTCACCTTCGATGCCACCATTAACAAGAGCAAAGACCGCTACTGCAACGGAGTCTTCTTGAAGCTCCAAGCGCCACCAAACGAAAAGAGCGGCAAGACCGCCCACGTTCTGGTGGGCACAACCCCTCCCGAAGCATGTGACAGCGGCGGCGGCGAGGTGGTCAAGTACGTGGACAAGTCACGGACCCCACCCAATACGACGACTATCTTGACCTACGTTGTCAACGTGAACAGCGTTGACCAGAACACCTTGCACATAGACAGGCTCAAGGACGTGCTCCCCCAGGGCAGCTTCCAATATTGCAGCCCCACCTATCCTCCCCCTACTCAGGGCCCATCCTGCGATCCCCCGATGTACAGGATAGCCAACACGCCCTTTGACCCCGAACCGGAAAACTTCTCTGACGTGACAGGGTTCACCGTATGGAATGACCCACTCCAGACCTACCTGACGGCGAAAGACCGCTGGGAGCTAATATGGGACGGCCCCGGGGGAGCGGGGTGGGACATAGCGGCAGCGGGACAGGCGGGCGACGTTTTCATCCTGCGCTTCCAGGTACAGGCCGCCCCTGTCAAGTCTGGCACCTACTACAACGAGGTCTTCGCCGACGTGGACTGCGCCGCACCTCAGCCCCTCATCACTGAGGGTGTCACCACGGCACAGGAGTACTGCGCCTCCTACTCCTGGCCTACCGGCGGCGTCGCAGTTCCCAGCTACGACGTCAGGTCGGTCGTCGGTGGCATCACCGCCCAAGGTAGCGTGTCACTAGACATGGCCACCAACACAGCGCAACTCATCTCCTGGCAGGTGAACTAAACGCGTCTGCCCGGAACGGACTCCGCCGTCGTCCCCTTGGTATGAAGGAGGCGGCTCCGGGCTCCTAAGTCATCTCGAGAACGGAACCTTCGGCCGCGAGAGTCGCCTTGTTGGCGTAGTAGTCCAGCAGGCGGCGCATGGTCCGCGCCGCATCGGCGTAGGTAGCGAAGCAGGCGATCTGGCGTTGGGCCAGCCGGGGGCGAAAATCCAGCGCCTCTCTCTCCCTGCCCGAGCCGGTCATCACCGCCATGTAGGGCTTCTCCGTCTGCCCCTTGAACTCCTGGATCATGTCCAGGACCTTTTCCGAGAAGTCGGGCTCGGCGTTGCGCCGGAAGCCCATGGCGATCCCCACGTCCTGGATGATACCGTCGATGTTGTCGTCCTCGTTCAAGATGTCCAGCATCTGCCGCCCCACCTCCACGGAGGTGAAGCTGGAGGCGTAGTCCAGGGGGTTCTGATAGCTCCCCCCGACAACGGTGAACCAGGGCGACAGGCGCTGGTAGCTCTCCTCAGTAAGAGGCGGGACGGTCAGGCCCTGCTTGGCACAGGCGTCCGAGAAGATCACGGAGGGACCGCCGGTCATGGTCATGAGACCCAGCCGGGGCCCACGGGGAGGCTTCACCCAGCACAGCGCCTTCAACGTGTTGACCACATCCTCTATGTCGTCCACGCGGATCGCTCCCACCTGGCGGATCATGGCGTCCCACAGAGTCATGGGCTGGGCCAGAGCAGCGGTATGCGAGGTAGCGGCCCGAGCCCCGTCCGGCGTCTGGCCCCCCTTCCAGATGAGAACGGGCTTCCGGGCCGCAACCTCTCGAAGGGTAGTGAAGAACTTGCGCCCGTCCCGGACCCCCTCGATGTACATGGCGATGATCTCTGTCTGGGGGTCCTGGCCCAGGTACTCCAGCCAGTCTGCGACGTCGACAACGACGGCGTTGCCCATGCTGACGCCCTTGGCGGGCAAAATGCCCGCCTGGTAGGCACCGAGGGTCATCGAGGTGGCATGAGTGCCGGAGCTGGAGATGAAGCTCACCCGGCCCCCCTCCCCGACGAACTGGTCGCGGCCGCCGCACCGGATACCGGCGGCGGCATTGTAAAGCCCCAGGCAGTTGGGGCCGATAAGGTTCAGATCCGCCTCCCGAGCGATCCGCACCACCTCATCCTGGAGTTGGGCCCCCATCTCCTCATGGGTCTCCGCGAAGCCGGAGGTGAAGAGGGCGAGGGCTCCCACCTTCAGGTCGGCGCAGTCTTTCACGATGAGGGGCGAGAACTTCCGGGGCACGGCGCACAGGACGTAGTCGATGGGCTCGGGGACCTCCCGGAGGCTCTTGAGATTGGTGATGCCCAGCGCCTGGATGCCGGGTGTCTCGCGCTCATCCACCTGGACGGAGTAGAGCTTGGTGCCGTTCTTGGTGGCGTCCATCATGTTGCGGAGCCAGTTGTAGTCGCTGGAGCCCTTGTCACCCACGACGGCGATGACGCGGGGTTTGAACGCCCTGTCCAGGTTCTCCTTCCGTCGCTTCTCCACCGGTCACCCCTCCTTCACAGGCTCCAGCACGACTCGCGCGTCCACGGCCACGGCCCCGCTCTGAGTGGCGACGATGGGGTTCAGGTCGATCTCCGCCAGCTCCGGCGTCGCATCGGCGAGCTCCGAGAGCCGCAGGAGAATCTCCTCCAAGGCCTTCAGGTCCACGGGTGGGATGCTCCGAAAGCCGGTCAGCAGCGGATAGCTCTTGATCTCGCGGATCATCTGGGCGGCGTCCCGCCGCGTGAGAGGCACGATGCGGAAGGCCACGTCTTTGAGGACCTCCACCGCGACGCCCCCCAGGCCGAACATCAGCACCGGCCCGAACTGCGGGTCCTTGGACATCCCCGCGATGACCTCGACGCCCGGCGGCGCCATCGGCTGGACCGTGACTCCCTGGATACGGGCGCGGGGCGCCTTCTCTCTGGCCGAGGCCAAGATCTCGTCGTACGCTTTGCCCACCTCGCTGGCCGACTTTAAGCTGAGCCGGACTCCTCCCACGTCGCTCTTGTGGGTGATGTCGGGCGAAGCCAGCTTCAGCACGACGGGAAATCCTAGCTCCTTAGCCGTCGCCTGGGCTGCCCGCCGGGAGGCAGCGAGCCGCGTCTCTGTCACCGGGATCCCCGCCTCCCGAAGGAGCCGCTTGGACTCCTCCTCGGTGAGGACGGCCCGCTCGGCGGCGCGGGCAGCGCCCACGAGTTCAGAAACGGTCGTCATATGAGCCCACCCCTTCAAGAAATCCAAGGCCGCCTCGTCGAGCGCGAAAGAACAGTCTGGGAACGGACAACAAGACGCGGCCGGTGAAGGGAATGGTAGCAAGCGCACGCCTGCCCTGTCAACGAGAACGGAGAGGAGCGGGACTTTGCTTAACCCCCTCACTTCCTGTGCGCCAGGAAGTGCCGCGCCTTCCGAAGGATAATGACTCGCTTGATACGCTCGGCCAACTCTTCCCCACGGGGTCCGCCGCCTCCATAGCGGACGGTGAAGACCTCCCTGGACTCGTCGAAGGTGAGAGAGAGAAGACCCGGGGCACCTTCCAGGGCCCTTTTTGACCAGAGGGCTCAGAGGCGACAGAGGAGCCCCTGAACCAGGAGTTTCGTTTCTCGCACGTCCTGCTGCTCCAGGACAGGGGTGTCCTCCAGCACCTGGACGGCGGGGGCGACACGGAGATTACGCCAGCGAAGCATCGCGGAAGAGCCTAGGACACGCCTTCCGGCAAGGCCACGCCCACCAGGACTGCAGTCACCAGAAAACGGTGGCTGTAGAAGTAGTCGGGCACGCAGGTCACCAGGGTCAGGCTGGGAATATCCGCTGGCCGGAAGACGTTCACCTCATCGGGAAGGGACACGTCCGTGGAGACCACACGGTACAGGTAGCGCGCATAGCCGGTGTGGACGACGATCTCAACCTTCTGGCCGTCGCGCAGCAAGCGCGCCACCTCCGGCAGTCTCGTGAAAATGGCGCCCTCGCCCCTCACCGGAGAGCTGATGTGGCCGGAAAAGACGGTGTTCCCCAGTTCCCCAGGATTCGGGCTGCCGCGGTGGTGGCCCACCTGCTTGATCGCCGTCTCCCAAACGAGCTGGTCTCCCTCCCACTTCGTGTTCAGCTCCATGACCGTCGAGTCCAGGCCGATGGCCGGGATCACGATGCGCCTCGCGGCTGGCATCTCCTCCATCGTCCGCGGCAAGTCTTTCCAGGAGACGGGGACGAAGCCTCCCAGCCCTGGGCCTCCTCCCACGGCTACGCCGCTCTTCGCCTGGGACACCAGGGCTGCGAAGTCCCACCCCTCCCCCGGCCTGGGCACCGCGAGCCGCGAGGGGTCCTCCACCGGGCGCTGCACATCGGCCTCAACAGGAGGTGGCGGTGCCTGCCGGCTCACGTCGTCGAGGAGGGTAACATGCTCGCCAGGAAGCGCAGTCGTTGCCTCCTTCACCACGACCGACTCCTCGGAGAGGACCGGCTCGGCGCGCACTGCCAGGTTATCGAGCTGGGAGCGCGCAAGGGCGCCCAGGCTGGCGTAGGCCGTAACGGCGACGAGCAGAGCCCCCCCCGCAGTGACCAGGACGATCCCTGCGATGCTCGACCTTCGGAGTCCGAACGACGCAATCCTCATAACGTATGAAATCCTACAGTGTTTTCACCTTCCCAGAAAGGCCGAAGCAACGAGCTATCCAGATGTCTCGGCGACCAGATCTCGGAGGGCGTCCCTGTCGATAGCGCCCTCCCAGCGCTTGTGGAGCACGCCCGCGCGGTCGATGAAGAAGGTCACCGGCAGCGCTCCCACACCGTAGTCGACGACGATCTTTCCGGTGGAGTCCGGACCCACCAGATAAGGTATCCCGAACGCCTGGATGAAGCGCAAGGCATCTGCCTCGGTATCCTGGATGTTCACCCCGATGAAGACCACGCCTGCATCCTTGCTCTCTTTGTACACTTCGACGAGGATGGGCGTCTCCACCCGGCACGGCGCGCACCACGTCGCCCAGAAGTTCACCACCACCGGCCTCCCGCGAAAGTCGGAGAGGCGTACCGTCTCCCCGCTGAACAGAGCGAGCTGGAAATCGCGCGCCGGCTCTGTCCCCCGCACCCGGCCGCTGACCCCCAGGCGCTCCCCCCTGTTGGCGAACCCCCAGGCCAGCAGGACCGTCAGCCCTATCAGCGCCAGGCCGACCAGCGCCAGGCCGACCTGCACCCCGGTGATCCGCTGACGACCCCTCACCTCTTCTACAGCCACTTCTCTCCCCTTCGCCTATCGAGTCAGGTCCCTCGCTCCCCGTGCCCCCCCCGACCGGGGGGCTCACTACTGGAGCAGTCACCAGTCGACGGCTGCGGAGCGAAGGGGAGGCGGCTCCCAGGACCCTGGCCCCGTCGCCGCCACGCGCAACTTCCTGCCCGTCATCTCCGTGACGGTGGATGCCAGCGTCGCATGGTCCAGCAGCCCTGCCCACGTCCGGTAGATAGAGCCCTGCTCGTTGATAAACACGGTGGTCGGGAGACCCTTGACGCCGTAGGCAATGGCGATCTCTCCCGTCGTGTCGGGGCCGACGGGGTAGGAGATGCCGAACTCCTGGATGAACTTCCGCGCCTCCGCCTCCGTGTCCTGGATATTCACGCCGATGAAGACCAAGCCATCGCCTTTGTTCTCTTCGTAGAGTTTGACGAACGCGGGTATCTCCGCCCGGCACGGCGCGCACCATGAGGCCCAGAAGTTCAGGACCACCGGCTTGCCTCGAAAGTCGGAGAGACTGAGCTTCTCGCCGCTGTAGAGGGAGAGGGAAAAGCCTGCTGGGGCGGCACAAGCCGAAAAGGCTAGCAGGGCAACGAGACCCCAAACCGCCCACCGTGCCCATCCCACCGCCCGCCTGGCCACTTTCATCGTCCTCCGCGTGTGCCGCCGACTGAGTTCCCCTCGCTATCCTAGAATACGCGCTCCCGCTGGAAGGTAAAGTAGCCTCCGTTACTTCTCTCTCCGCGCCCGGAACCGTTCTAGACGTCCCGTGCCTCTGCCACTAGCCTACTGAGAGAGACACCCATGAAGAAAACGAAGACCAAGAGGACCGGGAGTCCCCCTCCCGGCCGCGGCACGGGGAGAGCCCCCGCTAGGTCCGACGGCTCGAAGGCTGTGTCACCGTGGGCGCGGGTCCCCATCGGCGTCTACATCGTCGTCATCACCAGCGTTTTCCTCGCCGTTCTAGTCTTCCTGGTCTACCTCGGCAACCGTCCCACCTCTTGATGGTCCCCGTCTAGCCGCCCTCTCCCAGAACCTCCCGCAGGCGTTTGACCAGGATGTCGCTCAGGGGCGGGGCCCACGAGGCAGGCAAACCGCCCTCCAAGGGCATGGAGACATACCAGCGCCTCTGCCCCGTTTGGTCGATAATGTACATACCAGGAGTGTGCGCGACCTCCCCCGCTTTGTCCGGCTTCGGTTCCGTCGCGATGAAATAGCCGCTCATGACAGCCTCCGTCTCCTGAGCGCTGCCCCTGAGAAAATGCCAGTTCCGCATCTGGGCCATGCCCCACTTCTCCGTCGCGGCGACAACGTCGGCAGGCTGGCTCGCCTCCGGGTTCACGTCGATGGCGAGGAAAGCGACGCGATCCGCATCTCCACCGAGGGCCTCACCCGCCACGCGAAAGTGAAGGGCTGTCAAGGGGCAGACATCGGTGCAGCGAGGGTCCAGGAAGGCGAGGGCGACCGCCTTCCCGCGAAAGTCCGAGAGGGCTACGGACTCCCCACGGTGATCGGTCAGGCGGAAG
>JACQUM010000087.1 GCA_016210295.1 Chloroflexota bacterium
CCTGGCTAGGAAGGGGGTGTGAAAGTATATCTGGGGGGCACCCCCATCCGCCGCAGGCGGACTGCCAAGGGGGCTTCGCCCCTCCGCGCTCCCCTTTTTCAGCACGCTGCTAGTGTGGTGTGTCTGAAGTTCACCGCCAATGTCATTGCGAGGCCCGACGAAGGAGGGCCGTGGCAATCTCGCTGCGGGGTTCGCGCCGTCTCTAGATTGCTTCGTCGGCTGCCGCCTCCTCGCAATGACAATTCGTAATCGTATTTCAGGGACGGGACACTAGATGCCAGCACGCGCCCCCTGCATCCCTGTGGGGCAGACCCTTACCCCGTCGCCACCTCGTAGGAGAAGGAGGCGGGCTGGAATGTGGCGGGGGCCAGCGGGACGACCATGAGAGCCGCGTGCCGGAAGCGAGAGCCCAGCCCCTCCAGCCGCACGTGCCCCTGGTTGGCGCCGTCCAGCGGCACCGCGAGAACCGTGGGGGACCCCTCCGCATCCACCAGCAGCAAACGCACCTCGAACTCCTGCCTCGCCCAGCCGTTGCTGAAGAGAAAACCCATGGGCGCCCACGTTCCTGCGTCGTCTCCCCTCCAGCGATAGCCAGTCTCCGGCACCTCCACCTCCCCGATGGCGATGCCGTTCCAATGGATGCCGCTGTCCGTGGTGTGCTCCAGACGCAGCAGCACCTTCCGGCCCGCGTAGGGCGTCAGGTCCACGGTGTCGTCGATCCAGGCTGGCTGCTCGCCGCCGCCGCTCCGCCCCGTGTAGCCAGGGCCGAAGCTCTGCCCCACCGGGTTCCTGCTGGAAGTGTGGGACGTCTCCAGAGTCCGCCAGGTCTGGCACTCGTCTGTGGAGACGAGGAGATAAGCGTAGTCCCACTCCTCCTCGATGTCGTACCACAGGCGGAGACGCAGGGTCGCCTTCGCCACCGGGGACAGGTCGAGAGGGAGCGTAAGGGTCTCGTCCACGGCGTCTCCGGGGAGGCTCCACCAGTAGCCGCGACCAGGAGGAGGGAGGAGAGGGGCGACGGGAACACGCTCGGCCCCTTGGAACGAGAGAGTGTAGTCGCCGGGAGGGAGGTCGAGGGCGGCGTAGTAAGCGGAGAACTGAGAGGCCTGGGCCGTCCTCTTCTCCGGTACCACGACGGTCGCCGTGGCAGGGACGGCGACATCCCAACCCGCATAGAAGTCGCGGGTCGAGCGGCCGTCCAGGTGGTTGGCCGTCGCCCATCCGACGACAAGGTCACGGAAGGTGAGGGGATACCCCTGCGCGCGCAGGTAGGAATCAACCCCCACCATGCCGTCCAGCGGCTCAGCCACCAGAGCCTTCAGGCTCCCTCCGGCGTCGGGGCAGCACTGGAGAAGGTACAGGAAGAAGAGAGTCGCCGCTCCGTAGTGGGCCAGGGTCTTGGGGGAGCCGCTGGCCCAGTCGGTGAGCTGGACCGTAGGCTCCCTCTGGAAGAAACGGACGAACCCTCCGACGCCGAAGCCCGTCCGCAGGGCGGCGACCTCGGAGAGGCCCTCGTTGACCCAGACCTCTTCGGAAGGGTCTATGTATTGCTGCAGGGCGTGCTGGAGCTCGTGAGCGACGAGAGCCTCGTACTCCTGGGAGCCGATCTTCACGCCCTTGGCGTCGATGTAGAGCATGGAGCGCTGGTTGCTGTACGGATTGACGCTCACAGGGTACTCGTCCAGGGAGTTGTAGTAGCCGGCGACGCCTGGGAGGGGTGCGAGGAGGAAGGTGAGAGGGCGGCTGCGGAGATACCCCTCGCCGCCGACGAGGGCTGTGACCTTCGGAAGCACCTCCGTTTCGAAGGACTCCACCGCCTGCTGCAAGGTCGCATCGGAGACCGGCACGCCCTCGACGAGATAGAAGTCCACGTGGGCGGACGCGGCGCGGAGGACGGCCTCCACCCGGAAAGGGCGGCGTTCGTCCAGGTCAACCACCCAGAAGCTCTGGACTTCCCCCAACGTCCCTCGTGGTGGAGGCGCCACGGGGCCCGTATTGCCCATCACCCCCAGGCGTCGCGTAAGGTCGGAGAGGTCCAGGTCCGGAGCCTCCGCGAGACCCTCGAAGGTGAGGGTAGTCGGACGGACGGGAGTCGGCGTGGGAGTCGCGGTGGGAGTGAGCGTCGCCGTTGGAGCAGGCGTAGGGGAGGGTGGCACGGGAGTAGAGGTCGGCGTGGGCGTGCTCGCCAGAGCCGTCGGAGTCGGCGACGGGCTTGGAGGCGGTGAACCTGACCCCGCGCAGGCCGCCAAGAGCAGAAGCCCGCCCAGCAGGGAGAGGAGCAGGGTGAGGCCCGAGACGTCTCTTCCCCCTCTCTCTTTCCAAGGGAGAGGGGGAACAAGGGGGTGAGGATTCCTCCTACCCATTGAACCGGTTCATCGCCTGGTCGATTCCCTCTTCCAGGAAGCACAAGACCGCCTGGGCGGCGCGCTCTATAGCCGCCCCCGCCACAGGGAGCTCCTCGGGGCGAAAGGGCCCTAAGACGTGCTCGATCGGCTCTTCGCCAGCCTCCTCGGGACGGCCGATACCGACGCGGAGACGGGGGAACTCCGGGGTGTCCAGAGCGGCGATGATGGACCGGAGACCGTTGTGTCCACCAGCGCTTCCCCCCGGCCGCAGACGGATCTTGCCCAGGGGGAGGTCCAGGTCGTCGCAGACGACCAGGAGGTCGGAGAGGCGGATGTCGCCGTTGCGAACGAGGGGCCCCACGGCCTCTCCGCTGAGGTTCATGTAGGTCCGGGGCTTGGCCAGGAGAACGGGACGGCCATCTTCGCCTGTTCCGACGCGGCCCTCGCCGATCGTCGCCTTGCCGCGGCGGGTGCGCAAGGGGATGCCATGCCGCCGGGAGAGCATCTCCACCACGCGGAAGCCCACGTTATGCCGGCTGCGGGCGTATTCCAGGCCGGGGTTGCCCAGCCCGACGACGAGCGCGCGGCCCTTCTCCATCACGACAGGGTCAGCCGGAGGCCCGGGTCAGAATCTTCTCGACGCGCCTCTTCGAAGGCTTCGCGCAGAAGGATGGCCAGTTCCGCGGCGCACAGGTTGATTTCATCCTCTCCCACGGTGGGGAAGCGCTCCCTCAGCCGCTCCAAGATAGAGCGACGCGGGACGCGAACGGGGCTGCTCCGCAGAAGCTCGGCAAGGAAGGCGGCAAGCTCGTCGTCCAGCACCTGGGAGAGGGATATGAGATCGCTGGCCTGGGCAGCCTGAAGAAGACGGTCCAAGCGCTCCTGGCCGCTCCGAGCCAGGACCTGACGGAGGGCCTCGCTGCTGAGGCGGCGGTATTGCTCCCGCAGCGCCGCTTCGAGGCCGCGAAGATGTCCCTCCGCCGCCTCTTTCGGCAGTGGCGCAACGAGAGTGTACCGGCATTCCTGGCAAAGAGGGGCCTCGTTCATCGCCAGGTCCTCCGGCCTGACAGGACAGGGCCGTGTCGCCTCGAGAAGCGCGGAATGCGCCGTGACAATCTCCTCTCCTACCGGCTCTCCCAGCTCCTGGATACGGTTGAGCCTCTCCAGGGCGGCGACCTGAAGGGAGGCCTCCTGGAGCCGCTGGCGAAGCCGGGCCATCTCCCCATGATGCGAGGCATGGGCAGCCGTGTAGCGCGTCGCATAGCGACCTCGAAAGAGATCGGACCGGGCCTGAAGGCCGGGCCAGAGACCTGGGTTGGTCATCAGGCCACTCAAGGAGAGCTGGCGAAGAAGGCTCTGGCGGTCCACCTCCATGTCCGTGTCCGTGGAGCCGAGGAGCGCCTCCTGCAGGTAGCTCCGAACAGCGCGGGCCTGGGAGGCCAGAGAGACCATCTGCTCTATCCCAACGACGGCTTCGGCGTCCTGGGCCAGATGGACGATGGTGGGGTACAGGCCCTTAATACGGGCGAGGAGCTCTTCGGGCGTGCGGGCCTCCAAGCAGTGGAGGAAGCGCTCCAGGCTGTCTGCCTCCGGCCCGGGCAGGGGCTGCTCTCCGAGGGACGCGAGGGCGGCTTTGAGGCGCTCGAGTTGCCCCTGACGAAGGGCGAGGAGGCCGGTCGCCTCGTTGTCCTCCAGGGGCGGCTCGCCGGGAGAGGAGCCGGAGGCGGTCGTCAGCAGGTCGAGGTAGGGCCTCAGGGAGGCCCAGGTGAGCGAGAGGGGAGGCAGAAGGCCGACGAGGGCCTGCTCCAACTCCTCGGTCCACGGGAGGGCAGGGAGGATGCCGGCGGCGATCCGGCGGGTCGTCCGGGCGTGGCCCCCAAACAAGGAAAGGGTGACGTCCGGAGCCAGCCCCGCCTCCGCCTCCAGGTCTCCCCACAAGACGGCCAGCAGGCCGAAAAGGCTGGCCATGTACGGTGGAAGGCGGAGCTCTTGAGCGAACCGCCCTCGCAAGGTCTCGAGAAACGCGCCCCGACCAGTCGGGGCCACGGTCTGCCGGAGGAGGTCCAAAACGGAGGAGGGGACGTGGGAAGCCTCCAGGCCCAGCCCGCGAGAGAAGTCTTGGACGGCGCCCCGCCCCTGGGCGGAGGGCCTGGGAGAGGCGAACCCCTCCCAGAGAAGGCGGGCCTCGGCGGGCCCGAAGGTTCGGGGCAGATCGGCTACTGGCAGGGGAGGGGGAGTCGTGAGATGGGGGAAGAAGGCGGCGGCCAGGGCGCTCAGCCCTTGGGCAGGAGGGAGAGTCTCCAGAGAGGAAAGGTCCATCCCCAGGGCTTCCCGGGTCACCAGCCTGCCGTTCGTATAGCGTCGGACGTCCGGCAGAGGATGCGAAGGAGCCTCGCCACCTCTCTCCTGCTCTACCGCATAGGCTCGCGCCTCCTCCCGGACTGCGTGGCGGAGAGCGCTCGGAGGAACGAGGACGGCGACGCGGAGGTCCGGGACCTCCGCCGGGCGCGGCGCGCGACCTCCCTCGAGAAGGACAAGCCGGAAGAAGCGCGTCTCTGGCAGCCCCTCTCCGAGGCGCCTCTCCCATCGCCGGCCAAGGACGGCCTCACCGGGATATAGGAGGTTCCACGCCGTCGCGTAGAGAGAAAAAGTCGTCGAGATTGCCATCGCGCGCTCCTGACCGTCTCCGTCCAGTACGCCTCTCGAGAAGAGCCTACGCCTTCGAGGGGCCTGAGGGCTAGACGCTACCCTGCTCCCGTCTGCTGCTCCGCCTCGCGGAGCAGACGGAGGAACTCGGCCTCGTCAACGGTATGCGTCTCAAGCTGCCGGGCACGGTCCATCTTGGAGCCCGGATCGGCGCCGACGACGAGGTAGGAAGTCCGACGGGTCAACGACTCCGTTGCCTTGCCGCCCATGGCCTTGATCCGCGCCTCCGCCTGCCCGCGACTCATGCTCTCCAGCCGTCCCGTGACGACGAACTCCAGGCCGCTCCAGGGTAGCTGAGTTCCCAGAGCCTCGGGCCCTGTCCCGATACCTCGGGACTCCATGCGGACACCGCCCTCCTTGAGCTTCTGGACTACCCTCCTATTGCTCTCCTGCTGGAACCAGGTGAAGATGCTCTGCGCCACCACAGGGCCCACGTCCGCCACGGCGGTCAGCTCCTCCAAGGAAGCGCTCGCCAGCTTGTCTATGACACCGAAGTACCGTGCCAGAGCCTCCGCTGTCTCGCTCCCCACGTGTCGGATGCCCAGGGCCGCGATGACGCGGTGGAGAGGACGATGCCTGCTCGCCTCGATGCTGCTCAAGACGTTCTGAGCGCTCTTCTCCCCCATCCGCTCCAGCCTCAGTAGGTCTTCCCTGGTGAGAAAGAAAATGTCAGCGACGTTCGTCACGAGGCCGGTTTTGATGAGCTGCTGGACCAGGGCGTAGCCCACCCCCTCCACGTCCATCCCCGCCCTGCCGACAAAGTGGCTCACGAGCTCCAGGAGCTGGGCGGGACAGGTGGAGTTGGTGCACCGGGCCATGGCCTCCCCCTCGGGGCGGACCACCTCGCCGCCGCAAACGGGGCACGTTTTGGGCATCTCGAAGGGACGCTCGCTCCCGGTGCGGGCCTCGATCACCGGCCGCAGGACCTGGGGGACGACCTCCCCGGCGCGCTGCACGACGACCAGATCGCCGATGCGGAGGTCCTTGCGCCGGATGTCGTCCTCGTTGTGAAGAGTGGCCATCTTGACGGTGACGCCGCTCACCTGGACGGGCTCCAGGATGGCGAAGGGATTGAGGCTTCCCGTGCGTCCCACGTTGATGCCGATGTCCAGGAGGCGCGTCACGGCCTGCTCCGCCGGGAACTTGTAGGCGACCGACCACCGGGGCTCCCTCCCCACCACACCGAGGTGCCGCTGAACGTCCAGAGAGTTCACCTTGACGACGATGCCGTCTGTCCCGTAGGGAAGGTCCTCGTGCTTCTCCAGCCACTCCTTGTAGAAGTCCTCCACCTTGTCCAGGCTTCCTGCCCAGCGGTTCAGGGAGCTGGTGCGGAACCCCAGAGCGGCCAGCCATTCCAGGACTTCCCAGTGGGTTGCGGGCGCAAAGCCCTCCGCCCAGCCCAAGGCGTACACGTAGATGTTCAGGGGGCGGCTGGCGGTGACACGGGGGTCCAGCTGTCGGAGGGAGCCGGCGGCGGTGTTCCGGGGATTGGCGTAGAGGGGCTCGCCCCGCTCCGCCCGCTCCGCGTTCAGCCTCTCGAACTCCTGCTTCGGGAAGTAGACCTCCCCCCGGACCTCGAAGCGGGGAGGAACGTCCGCCTGTGGCGGATCGCCGTTCAAACGGAGAGGGATGCTCTTGATGGTGCGGAGGTTCGGGGTCACATCCTCTCCCTGCTCGCCGTCGCCCCGCGTCGCGCCGCGGGCAAAGACACCGTTCTCGTACACCAGGGCCACCGCCAGGCCGTCGTACTTCAGCTCGCAGACGTAGTCTAGCTCCTCGCCGGGGACGAGGCGGGAGATCCGCTCCTGCCAGGCGATTAGCTCATCGTGATTGAAGACGTTGCCCAGGCTCAAAAGGGGAACGGGGTGCTGGACGACCCCGAAGGCGGCCACGGGCGCGCCGCTCACGCGCTGGGTGGGCGACTCCGGCGTGACCAGCTCCGGGTGCTCCTTCTCCAGGCGGCGCAGCTCCTGGAAGAGGGAGTCGTACGCCGCGTCGCTGATCTCGGGAGCGTCCAGGACGTAGTACAGGTAATCGTGGTGGTGAATGAGCGCACGGAGCTTCTCGGTCCGCGCCCTGGCCTGCTTCAGCTTCTCCGGCATAGACGCTCCTGTGAAAGAAGGGACAGCGGCCATGCCGCCGCGAGACCAGTATAGCAAGGGTGAGACGCGGACCCGCACTGGTTCGACAGGCATGTCCCGAGCTAGCCGAAGGGCTCACCGTGAGCGAAACGAAAACTAGCTCCGATCGGTGGAGGTGCAGAGGCTCCGCCCCTAGGCAAGGTGCGGAAGCCCGTCCTGAGCTGAGCTTGCGAAAGGGAGATACCCAAAGGGAGTGCAGAGGGGCAGACCCCCTCTGCCAGGGTGCTAGGGGTGTCCCCTAGTTCCTTTTCTTCCTTCCCCCTCTCCCCCGAGGGAGAGGGGGATACAGGGGGTGAGGGCTACTCCCTTTCCAGGCCCCGCAGCACCAGCCCCGTTGCCAGCTTGGGATGGAAGTAAGTGGACTTGGGCGGGAGGCGCTCTCCGGCGTCGGAAATGGCGCGGAGCGACTCCAGAGGCACGGCTCGAAGCAGGAAGGCGAGCTGTTGCCCGCCGTTTTGGACGGCGGCGATGGCTTCGGCGGCCTCCTGCGCGTAGGCGAGCTGGCCTCGCCCCTCCGCCTCCTGCTGCCCCGCGCCCAGAGCGGGCTTGAGCACGGCCTCCGCGAAGACCGCGGGCGCCACGGAGCGCCACGCGGGAGAGGAGACAGCAGGCATCAGCCGGGCGATGGCCTCCTGGTCGCGGGGATGGAGGAGAAGGAGCTGGTCTGGCGTCAGGCCGAAGACCCCCATCAGGCTCCCGGCCTCCTGGAAACGCTCCGCGATTGCCTTGGCTTCCAGCCCCTTGGTCGAGACCGGCTCCACCTGGAAGAGCGAATGGACTTGCCTTCCGATGGCCGCCCGCTCCTCCGAAGAGAGGCGCCGGAGCAGACGATGGTAGGGAAGGCTGAGCAGTCCGGAGTCCTCGAAAGCAATGAGGGAGGCCATGACGAAGTTGGCGCCCTCGTCGCCTTTCTCCCGCCTTGCGGGACTGGCGCGGAGGGCGTCCCGATAGGCCAGGGCCGTCTCGTAGCGGTGATGGCCGTCGGCGATGTAGAGGCACCGCCGCGCCAGCGCCTGCCGGAAGGGCTGGATGGTGCCTGTCTCCTCGACCGCCCACAGGGTGAACCACTCGTCGGGAGAGGGCTCGACGTGGAAGGTGGGCAAGGCGGCCTCGACGGCATCCAGAAGGCGAGAGGCCGTCCCCTCGGCGTCCTGGTAGAGGAGCATGATGGGGCTGACGTTGGCCTGGGTCGCCTTCAAAAGCTCCAGGCGGTCGCGTTTGGGGCCCTCGGCGGTGGCCTCGTGGGGGCGGATAACCCCGCTCTCCGGCTCCTCCAGGTGTAGCGCGACGGTCACCTCCCGTCGCTTCACCGTCCTTCCCTGGTGGCGGAACCGGTGGGCGACGACGTACAACGCCGGCCTCTCCTCCCGCTGGAGGACTCCCTGGACTTGCCATTCGTGGAGCAAGGCGGCGGCACGAACGTACAGGTTCTCTCTCCCCGCCGAGGCCATGCCGTACTCGATCCGGACGACGTTGTAGGGGCTGGTCTCGTGGAGCCTGGCCTGCTCCGCGGGAGAGATAACGTCGTAGGGCGGGGCGAGGACACGCGAGAGGGGACCGACCTTCTCCTCGTTGTAGCGAAGGCCCCGGAATGGACGGACGTCGGCCACGGTTCTTCCAATCTCCCGGAGAAAAGAGACAAGCCGGGCGGCCCCACTATACTATCGGCCCCTTTCTCCTCTGTCACCCTTCGAAGTGAGGTTAGTTGGGGTGTCCCCCAGACCTTTCATTCTTCCTCCCCCTCTCCCCGAGGGAGAGGGGGACTGAGGGGGTGAGGGCCCCTCCCCCTACACCCTGATAAGGCGCACCTTGTGGATGTCCCGGATCTGGGCGATGAGCTGCATGGCACGCTCCGTCACGGGCTCGTCCAGCCCCAGCACCGTCAGGGCGGGGCCCCGGGCCTCCTGCCTGCTCACCTGCATCGAGGAGATGTTGATGTCGTTCTCGCCCGTGACGGTCCCGATGTTGCCGATCATCCCCGGCCTGTCCCGGTGGCTGATGACCAGCCAGTAGCCGCCCGTGGGGACCATGTCCACCGAGTAGGCGTTGACGCTCACGATGTGCGCCTGGCCTCGGACGAGGGTGCCCGCGATGGAGGTGGGGCCATCGCTGGTGTGCACATCCAGAGTGATCAGGTTGGTGTAGCTCTCCGCCTCGGGCTGCTTGTGCTCCAGGATGTGCAGGCCCCGGCTCTGGGCGACGAGGTGCGCGTTCACCAGGTTGACCCGCTCCTCCGTGAGAAGCTCCAGGAACCCCCGCAGGACGGCGGCGTTGAGGAAGCTCGCCTCGTGGCTCGCCAGCTCGCCGCTGTAGGTGATCTCCAGGGTGCGGGGCTGGGCCTCGGTCATCTGGCTCGCCAGCTTGCCGACGGCGGTCGCCACCGGCACGAAGGGCGCCAGGGCCGCCACCGTCTCGGGAGTAGCCAGAGGAGTGTTCACCCCGTAAAGAGGCGCCTGGCCTCGGAAGACATCCAGGATCCCTTGGGCCACGTCCACCGCGACGCCTGCCTGCGCCTCCGTCGTCGAGGCGGCCAGGTGGGGCGTCACAATGACCCGCGGGTCCTGAAAAATGGGGTGTGGCTTGGGGGGCTCCTGGGTGAAGACGTCCAGGGCCGCCCCGCCGATGCGCCCCTCCTGGATAGCCCCGTACAGCGCCTCTTCGTCCACCACCCCGCCGCGCGAGGTGTTGATGAGCCGGGCCGTGGGCTTCATGAGGCTGAGCTCCCCAGCGCCGATGAGATGCCTGGTCGCGCTGGTGAGCGTCACGTGGAGAGTGACGAAGTCGGACCGTTGGAGGATCTCTTGCAGAGAGACCAGCTCCACCCCCAGATGGTGAGCGTGCTCCACGGAGATGAACGGGTCGTGGCCTAGGAGCCGCATCTGGAACGGAGCGGCCCTCCGCGCCACCTCCGTGCCCACCCGCCCCAGGCCGACGATCCCCAGAGTCTTGCCCCGCAGCTCCGTCCCCATGAAGCTCTCTCGTTCCCAGCGCCCCTGGCGCAGTTCGGCGCTGGCCTGGGGCAAGTGCCGCGCGAGAGCGAGGATGAGTGCCAGGGTGTGCTCCGCCGCCGCGATGGTGTTCGAGGTGGGAGCGTTGACGACGATGATTCCCTGCCTCGTCGCCGCGTCCACGTCGATGTTGTCCAGGCCGACTCCCGCGCGGGCGACTACCTGGAGCTTCTTCCCCCTGGCCAGGACCTCTCTCGTCAGCCGCGTCTCGCTGCGCACGACCAGGGCGTCGTAGTCGTCGACCCGCTGGAGGAGCTCATCGCGACTCAGATGGGGAGCGACATCAACCTGCACGCCCTCCCGACGCAGGAGGGCAACCCCCTCCTCGTCGATGGGGTCGCAAACAAGGACTTTCATAAAGCTCTTATTCAGGATGTCCACTCTTAAGCGCGGGAAGCGCCGACGGGACGAAACCCGATCTCGTTCAGAGCGCTGGCCAGCGCGTCAAGAGTCGCCTCGATGTCGGCATCGGTGAAGAAACCCATGTGGCCGATGCGGATGATCTGGCCATTCAGACGCTCTTGCCCGCTGGCGATCTCCACCCCGTAGCGCTCCAGCATGATGCGACGGAGCCTCTTGTCGTCCACGCTCGCCGGGACGCGGATGGCCGTGACCGTGTTGGAGGCGTACCTCTCCTGGGCCGGGAAGAGCTGCAGTCCCATCTCCTTCACCCGCTGGCGGACTCGGTCTCCGGCCCAGGCGTGGCGGGCGTGGAAATTGTCCAGACCCTGCCGGACCATCATCTCCAGAGCAGCGTCCAGGGCGTAAAAGACGGAGACGGCGGGCGTCCAGGGCGTCTGGCCCCGCTCGGCGTAGCTCCTGGCCTCTTTGTAGTCGAAGTAGACGCGAGGCATCTTCGCCTTCTCATGCGCCTTCCAGGCCTCTGGGCTCACGCTCACCATCGCCAGGCCCGGCGGCGCCATCCACCCTTTCTGGGAGGCCGTCACCGCCACGTCCAGGCCCCATTCGTCCACCGGGCAGGGCAGAGAGCCCAGGCTGCTCACCCCATCCACCAGCAAGAGCTTGCCCGCGCCTTTGACGGCGGCGGCGATCTCCTTGAGCGGGTTGGTGACGCCGGTGGAGGTCTCGTTGTGCGTGACGAGGACGGCGACGGTCTCCGGGTGCTTCTTGAGAGCGGCGCGGACCGCTTCTGGATCGGCGGCCTCTCCCCAGGGCACCTCAAGCCGGGTCAGCCGAGTCCCGTAGGCTTCGGCGATGGCGGCGAAGCGGTCGCCGAAGGCGCCGACGGTGACGGCCAAAACAGGGTCGCCGGGCGAGAGCGTGTTGACGATGGCCGACTCCAGCCCGCCGCTGCCCGACGCCGTGAGGAGGAGAACGTCCCCCTTGGTGCGAAAGCTCTCCTTCAGCCTGGCTGTCACCCGCTCCAGGATGCGGGCGAACTCCGCGCCCCGGTGGTTGACCATGGGGCGGGCCTCCGCCTCTAGGACCTCGGCGGGAAGAGGTGTCGGACCAGGTATGCGCAGGTTCACGGTCGCCTCCGGACGAGGGCGAGGGGTCTGGACTAGAGTCTACAACAAAGGGGGGGTGAGCGGCCAGAGAAGCGGGCAAAAGCCCCGGAGTCTCCTCGCTCCGCTCATGCTGAGCTTGGGGAATGGCAAGCGCAGCAATACATGTGGTGTCATTCTGAGCGGAGCGAAGAGGTTGGCCTTCTGCCTCACGCTGAGCACCCCAGGATAGCCCGCGCCCGCTCCACGTCCTCGCGGATCTGGTCCAAGAGAGCGTCCACAGTCGAAAACTTCACCTCGCCCCGCAGCCGCTGGACGAACTCGATGCCCACCTCTGCCCCGTAGATGTCCCGGTCGAAGTCCAGCACGTGGACCTCCACCGACCGCTCCGCGTCGCCGAAGGTGGGGTTGTCCCCGACGTTCGTCACCGAGGGAAAGCTCTCCCCTCGCAAAAGAAGACGAGTCGCGTAGACGCCGTCAGCCGGCACGGCCCGCTCTGGAGAGATGGCCACGTTCGCGGTAGGGAACCCCAGCCCCTTCCCGCGGGCGTGGCCGCGCGCCACGGTCCCGGAGAGGAGGAAGGGGCGGCCCAGGAACCGGTTGGTCCGCTCGATGTCCCCCGCCCGCAGGGCCTCCCGGATAGATGTGCTGCTCACCCGTCCCCCATCGTCCAGAAGGGGCTGGATGACCTGCACGGTGTAGTCCAATTCCTCCCCAAGCGCCGTGAGCGCGGCAACGTCGCCCTCCCGGTTGTGCCCCAGGGCGAAGTCCGGCCCCGTCACCAGATGGCGTACACGAAGGTTCTCGACCAGAAGGGTGACGAACTCACGGGCGGAGAGGCTGGCCAGGTCCCGATCGAAGGTGAGGGGGACGACGGCGTCCACCCCAAGCTCTCGAAGCAGCGCGAGGCGCTCGGAGAGGGAGGAGAGCTGGAGGACTCGCGTCTCGGGATAGAGGATGGCGCGCGGGGGCACGTTGAAGGTGAGGACAACGCTATGGAGACCGCGACGTGTGGCCTCCCCAACGACGGCCTCGACGAGCCTTCGATGGCCGACGTGCACGCCATCGAAGGTCCCCAGGGTGAGGACGCTCCCCCCGGTGAGGCGAGCACGACGCAACTCTTCGACAGCCCTGCGCGTCACCATCTCCCCACTCGCGGGCGGAATACCTGCTCCCCTCCGATGCGAAAGACCGATAATTCAAGGAAGAGCCCCACCAAGCCATCGCGAGAGGAGCTTGCCCCGTCATCCTAGCATGTCTGAGAAAGAGGGGTCAAGCGCCGTTGAAGCCGCTTCAAGGCGAGAGCCCACGTCATGCTGGCTGTCATCGTGCTCCAGGCGCAGGCAGTGGCGACGGGATGTCGGACATCAGTGAGGAAGGCGACGCGACCCAAGAATGGCCTACTACATCTTGTGGCATGCCACTGGGGTACCTCAATGCGTAGTTTTTCGAAACGCCGCTTGTGAGTCGCTGGGTAATTTGATACTATTGGGCCTGAAAGTTCTGAGTGCATCGGCGCTCGAAACGGGAGTTTTGTCCATGAGTCTGCAGGACTTGGGCACCAGTCCAATCGGGCGTGTAGTACCTATTATCGGTGGCCAGCGAGCGTACGTTCCAGACTCCCTGCCTCGTCACCTCGAACTAGATGGGCATCTCGTGTACCGACTCGACGAAGCCTCTCGGTCAGTAGCTACCTTGGCTGGGGTTGGAGAGACGATCCCCAACCCTCATCTGCTCATTCGCCCGTTCATTCGCCGGGAGGCCGTTCTGTCTTCCAAATTAGAGGGGACCCAGGCGTCCCTATCGGATCTATTCATGTACGAGGCGTCTGGTATCCGTAGAGGTGACGTCATAGAAGTAGTCAACTATATCAGAGCGCTGGAACTCGGCATAGACGAGCTGAGCCGAATCCCCATCTCCGTTCGCCTAGTGAACAAACTGCATGCCAGATTGTTGGAGGGTGCTCGGGGGGAGAAGAAACGTCCAGGCAATCTCAGGTCTGAACAGGTGTGGATTGGAGCCGAAGGAACACAAATTGGAGAGGCTCGATTCGTACCTCCACCACCAGATATGGTGCGGGATTTAATGCTGAACTGGGAACAGTTTGTTAATGAGGAGACTGCTACAATGCCCCCACTCATTCAATGTGCGCTCATGCACTACCAGTTCGAGGCAATTCACCCCTATCTAGATGGCAATGGTCGGCTGGGGCGCTTGCTTATCACCCTGTATCTGTGGCAGAAAAAGATATTACTGACCCCTTTGTTATATCTCAGTGCTTACTTCGAACGAAACCGCACCCTCTACTACGATCAACTTTACAACCTGAGCGCAACCGGTCGATGGGAAAATTGGATCGTGTTCTTCCTTGATGGTGTTCTTGAACAATCTCGAGACGCACTGCGTCGGGTCCGCCGCATGAGGCGGTTACAAGATGAGTACCGACGCAAGCTCCAAGATAGGCACGAATCTGGGAACGCTCTGCGGTTACTGGACGAGTTGTTTGCTGCACCGGTCATAACGGCTCCGGGAGCTGCGCGTCTCCTCGGGATCACGGATGCTGGTGCCAGGGGCATCTTGGAGCGCCTAGCATCCGCTGGCATCGTGCAGGAACTTCGGCTCATGTGGCCGCGCCACTTCGTTGCGCAGGAACTACTCGATGCGATCGACAAACCTGAGGTAGTGGAACAAACCTAGGCCGGTACGACCCATCGCTAATCTCTCTGAGAAGAATTATGCATAAGGCTCCGTTGCCCGCCCCTTCGCCGCCATGCTATCATGGCCCCGCCCACAACCAAGACAGGAGCCCAGTTCAGTGTCTCCGGCACAACCTGGCGAACCCGCCGCCGATACCTACTCCTCTGTCCCCTGGAACGCAGGAGATCTAGTCAAGGCTGTTCTGCTCATCCTCGCCGGGCTCTTTCTCGCCGTCCTTCTTCTCGGAGGCGTGCGAGTATTCGCCGCTTCGCCTGGAGATAGCATCCTCTGGACCCTCTTTCTCAGCGCCCTCCTGGAAGGGCTCCTCCTCGCCGCCGTCGCGCGCTTCGCCCTCTGGAAGCACCGCGTTTCCTGGAGTGCCCTCGGGTTCCACCGCCCGCGAGGGCGGCGCATCCTCCTCGTCAGCCTTGCGACGGTGGTCCTAGGGCTCCTCACCACCGGCCTCTACAGCCTCCTCATCCGCATCCTGGGGCTCTCGGCCCTGCAGCCCCCTCCCCTCCCCAGCCCCCCCCTGGACGACATTCTCGCGAAGTCATTCTTCGCTCTCACTGTCATTGGGATAGCCCCCGTCGCCGAGGAGACCTTCTTCCGGGGCTTCGCCTTCCCCGCCCTTCGGAAGCGCTGGGGCACGCCCATAGGGGTCGCTGGAAGCTCTCTCCTCTTCGGCCTCGCCCATGGAGAGGTCGGGCTCTTTATCCCCCTCAGCCTCCTGGGGGTCTTCCTGGCTCTCCTCTACCTCTCCGCCGACAGCCTCTGGGCTCCTATCCTCTCCCACTTCGGGTTCAACGCCCTCGCCCTGGGACTGGGGAACTGGCCGTGAGCCGCATCGAGGAGACCTTCGCCCGCCTTCGACGCCAGGGCCGTATCGGGCTCATCGCCTTCCTCACCACCGGCTTCCCCGACGTCGCCTCCACCCTTTCCCTGGTGCCTGCCGCCCTCGAAGGCGGCGCGGACATCGTCGAGCTGGGCGTCCCGTTCAGCGACCCCTTGGCCGATGGCACCACGATCCAGCGGGCCTCGGCCGCCGCCCTGGAACAGGGGGTCACCCTGCAAACTTGCCTCGAGGTCGTCGGGGAGATGCGGCGACGCGGTGTCGCCGCACCCCTTCTTCTGATGGGCTACTACAATCCTTTCCTCCACTACGGCCTGGAAGCCTTCGCCAAGCAGGCCGCCGGTGCAGGGGCGGACGGCGTCATCGTCCCCGACCTCCCCCCCGAAGCGGCCCATCCTTTCCGCGAGGCTTTGTCCCCTTGCGGGGTGGACCTGGTCTTCCTCCTGGCCCCCACCAGCACCGAGGAGCGTATCAAGCAGGCAGCACAGCTCGCCAGCGGCTTCCTGTACTGCGTCAGCCTCACGGGGGTCACCGGCGCCAGAGCGGCCCTCTCCACCGCCGCCCACGACCTCGTCTCACGGGTGCGCCGCCTTTCCGACCTCCCCATCGCCGTCGGTTTCGGCATCTCCCGGCCCGAGCACGTTCAAGCGCTCCGCGGCAAGGCCGACGCCGCCGTCGTTGGAAGCGCCTTGATCGACGCCATCGAGAAGGCTCCCCCGGATGAACGCGCCCAGCGCGTGAAGGCCCTCATGAAGGAACTCTCGGGACAGCCCCACGGGACGCGCAGGAGGGGATAGATGACTGTCATACGGGGCAGCCGGGGAGCCACCACTGCGGAGACAAACACCCGTGAGGCCATCCTGCAGGCCACCCACGAGCTCCTGCAAGCCATGGTCGAGGCCAACGGCATCCAGGAGGAGCAGATCGCCTGCGTCTTCTTCAGCGCCACCCCCGACCTCGACGCCGCCTTCCCCGCCGAGGCGGCGCGAGTCCGCATGGGCTGGTCGAACGGCGCCTTCTTCTCCAGCCAAGAGATGAATGTGGCGGACGCTCCCCGCTCCTGCATCCGCGTGCTCATCCTCGTCAACACCGACGCCCCGGCATCAGGTATCCGGCACGTCTATCTCCGTGGCGCCGTCAACCTGCGCCAGCGCGGCCTGGAAGACAAACGCCCGTGAGGCGATACACGTCCTCCTGCCGCTCATGGTGAGCCGTGTCGAACCACGAGCGGAGCAAACCCAGCTCTGATTGATAGCTGTTTGATAGAAGTGCAGGGGCTCCGCCCCTGCCAGGGGGCTGAGGGGTGTCCCCCAGTCTCTTCTTTCTTATCCCCCTCTCCCTCAGGGAGAGGGGGACATAGGGGGTGAGGGTTTCCTGAACGGCTTCTACCGAAGCCCCGGCTTCTTGCCTCCGAGACGCCAGAGGCGCGTCGCAGCCCACGAGGCCCCGACTCCCAGGACCGCTCCGATGGCGTCCGCGAGGATGTCCTCCCAGGAGGCGGCCCGTCCCGGCACGAAGACCTGGTGCAACTCGTCGGACAAGCCGTAGAGAAGCGCAACGGCGAAGGCGGCGACCCATCGCCACCGGGTAGAAAGGAAGGCCACTGCCAGGAGGACTCCCAGCACCGCGCACTCGCCCACATGCCCGATGACATCCCCTGGCAGGGGAAGGAGTCTCTCGACTTCTCCCGGCGCCTCCAGATGTGAGAGAGAGGAGAGGTAGAAGATCAGCCCCATCCACAGGAGGGCGGGGAGGGCGCGCAAGGCAACGGTGCGCGCAGAGAGTTTCGAGGCGTTCATCGCGTTGCTACGGAGTATACCAGCCCGCCAAACGAGGGGCCGCAGCTAAGGGGAGCGTCAGGAGCATCGTCATGCAGAAGAGTTATCTACGTCCACACCCCCAGCACCACCGCCTCCGCCGGATTGGCGGGATCGAAGAAGAGGACGGCGCACCCCCGCCCCGCCACCATCTCCGCCGCCGGGATCCCCCGGCTCACCTTCACGTTGTCCAGAAAAGTTGGCACGCTCCCCATCACCTGGACCGTCGCCGTGTAGGCCCCGCTATCGAAGCTCTTCACCGTCCCCCGCAAGAGGTCCATCACGCCCCTCCCAAGACCAGACGCTGGCGGTAGGCCGCGCCGCGCTGCGAACGATGGAACGTGGTCTCCATCTCCATAACACGAAACAGGGTGCCGTTCCAGCCTAGAGAGGGGGACGTCAACGAAACGAGGTCGTAGAGCTGCTGGCCGCAGTTGACGGGCACCGTCGCCTCCCCCTGCCGGATGAGGACGGCGAGGCGTCGCAGCTCCGCCGACGCCCTGTCAGAAACTTCGCTCGCCGTCGTCAGGTTCTTGTCCACCACCTGCACCAGGCGGTTGCCGATGGCCGTCACTTGGTCCCACCGGAAGGCCTCTCCCAGCGCTCCCTCGCCGTACACCTGCACCTGGTTCGCCACCCCCAGGTGGGGTTCGTCCGAGGCGCCCAGCACAAGGTGGTCCGTGCCGTAGGAGTAGACGGATGGGTCACTTGCCTGAGGATAGACGACCTCTCCCTTCGCCCCTTCGAAGCGCAGCGCGTCCGGCACCTGTGCCAAAAGCCGGTGTACCGCCTCCGCTAGAGGCTCTCCGGGCAGGACCGTAAAGGCCGGCTTCAGCGTCTGCAACGCCGAGCTCCCGCTGACCATAGCCACTTCCAGACCGGCGGAGAGCAGCAACGCTTCCAATACCTGGTAGACCGTCTTCGTTCCGGCGGTCCACGTCCGCTGCCGCCGGGCGCGCCACCCCTCCAGCAACCCCCAGCCGTTCACCGCCTCTATCACCAGAATGCTGCGCCCTCTCTCCACCCTCCGCTCCAGCCCCTCGATCCAGAAGCGTGGCCCCTGAGAGGCCTCCGCCCCGGCGCTCGTCCGGTAGCCCAACGAGAGGCTCACCTCGGCTCCCAGGCGAAGGGCCGCCGGCGCCGTCGCGACATCGTAAACGCCTCGGGAGTTGTCCACCGCCACCCGCGCACGCCCACCATCGTGTCCCTCTCGCGCCTCCACCTCCAGCACGTCGGCGGAGAGGTCGGCAGTCGTAGGGCTGAGGGGAGCCCGCCAAACTCCCGCAGGGACCGTCATCCATCCGTAGGTGGCATCCGCCATCAGAGCGGGGCCGTGCTCCAGGGATATCTCCAGAGGCAGCGGTTCCCTCCACTGGTTGCTCTGAAAAGAGGAGGAAGGCAAGCCGTGGGATGCTAAGGAGCGTTTGTAGGCCCCGGGCCCCGTGTACTTCTCCACCAGCAGAGCCCGCAGGATATCCGGCTTCGCCAGTCCGGGCGTCCTGTAAAGCACGCTCGAGTTTGCGCTGGCGGCGATGATCTCCCGCAGGGGAGACCACGTTCCGGCCGCCTGCGCTCCTCCGTCTCCGAAGATGCACGTCCACGCCCGGGCCGCCCCGCCCGCGTCCTCTCCACAGACCACGAGGCACCAGTCGCCGCCGATGTATCGGCATGCGATCCCATGAAAGACATTGACGCTGTTGGTCCAGGCGGTGGGAGTCGTCCAGCTCCCGCCCGACTTCTTCGTCCAGTAAAGTGTAGACTCCGCCGTGAAGAAGAGACACGGTGTGCCTCCCGCGGAGAAGTCCGCCGCCAGCCACTTGGTGATCAACAACGGATCGAAAATGAACACCGGGGAGCCGAAGGTCGCTCCGTAGTCGGTGCTCTCCCGCACCTGCACGTCCCGCTGGTTGCCGCCGACGTAGAAGAGCAGAACGGCGCTCCCCTGGGTCGCCAGGGCCATCCCCGACACCGCGGAGACGGTGCCGAAGTCCTGCCAGGATGAAAAGCTGCTGGAAGGCCCGGGCGAAGGGACCCTCTGGTACAAAAGGTTGAAGGTAGAGGGGTCCAGGCGGGCACGGAGCAGGGCGCCGTCCCCCGCCAAGGCCCCCCCGTGATAGCTGTCGGCCTCGGCGCCCGTGTAGAGGCGGCTCCAGGCCAGGCGGGCCACACCACCGAGCCGGTCGGCCAGCTCCACCGTGACCCACGGCTCCGCCGAGGCCGCCTTCTGGGCGGCCAAGAGGGTAGATGAGAGCGTCCTCACAATCTTCTCTCCTCAAGAGAGCTGGAAGCTCTTGCAAGATTCCTTACCGGGGGTGTCCCCCAGTCCTTATTGTCCCCCTCTCCCTCTGGGAGAGGGGGACTGAGGGGGTGAGGGTCTTCCCCCTCACGGCCCCCAGTCCGTGGACTGGGAGACCGGCGGCTGGACGGGCGCGTACATCTGTCGGAGACGAACGGCCCCCCTCCGCCCGATGCGCGCCAGCTCCGTCAGAAAGGCCGCGAGCCGCTCCTGGCCCCACGCCAGGTAGCTCCGCCAGACCTCATCTCCCCCCACGTTGACCCGGTTGACCGAGTAGTTGGCCCATTCCAAGGCAGCATAGGCCCCCGCCCCCGTCGCCACGACATCCTCCCACGGCGTCGGGAGGGTCGAACTCGACGCGTCCAGGACATGGAGCGCCCCGTAGTAGACCTTCACCTGCTCGGCTGTGGAGGGGGCCGCCTCCACCAGCAGAGTCAAGGTGTCCTTCCAGAGGCTGAAGCGAACATAGAAAGGCGGATATTTCCCCGTCGGGTACTCCACCGCCTCCACGCTCACGCGGTCCGAGAGGCTGGTTACCGAGAGGTCTCGGCTCCCCGGCGTAGCGGTGAGGGTCGCCGTCTTCTCCTGGGGCGACGCCAGAGAAAGCTCCTGCACCGCCCGGGCGACGTGGCGGTCCAGCACTGTATCCGTCCAGCGATAGCTGGCGCTGTTCTCGTCATGCAGGTCTTTCCGAAGCCGCGCCCTCATGGTCGCCAGGTCCATCCCACACCTCCTCTCCCGCCGTGCGAAGGAGGCCAGTCCGCACGTCCACCTCCACCTCGCTCCCCACCGTGCCGTAGGTCCGCTCCAGGTCGAGCAGGATGGCGCGGACTCTGTTCCGCGCCAGTTGCGCCTCCAACGCTTTCTCCTCTGCGACGAGATGCGCCGCCTGCAGCCGGTGCAGCTCCTCGGGAGTCAGCCGCATCACGCCAGTTCCTCCGCCTCCAGGACTCCCTTCAGGCGACTCGTCAGCGCCACAATCTGCCCCTTCTCCGCCGGGGTCAGATACACCTGAACATCTCGCTGTCGGGAGAACGCCTGGCCTCCCGCGCTGGCCGAGACCACGTAGTTCATCTCCAGCCGGATGGCCCCCGTGTTCTCATCCACCCAGATATTGGCACCACCCAGGGTCAGCTTGTCCAGCGTCACCGTCCTTGCCATCTCTCGCCCCCCTTTCAGACCTGGTTCCCCACGAAAGTGAACTGTCCGAGGTCCTGGGTGTCCGGTGCCCCTCCGACGTTGTTCGCCTCGAACTTCATCTGTTTGACCGCCAGCCCGTCCTTGCCGGAGGCCACGGCAGCTGCTTGAGCATCCCAGGTCTCCGTCACCGCCCCCGCCGTCGCGTTGCTTCGAAAGCTCGCCGAGTTGTCGTCCCACACGAAGGTCACCCGTGGTTCCACGTTGCCCGCCTTGGCGGGCAACGTCCATGTCACGGGCGCGATGCCCTTGTAACCGCTGGCAGGGTTCAACGTCTGAAGGGTGGTCAGGCCCACGGCGTAGGCCTGGCTGGCCGGGTCGTGAGTCTTGACGAACGCCGCCGCCAGTGGCCTCTCCGACGATCCAACGAGCACCCCGTTCACGCCGACCCACTCCCCCGTGGTGCCCTTGGTGTAGGCCCACCACGTGCCGCGGTACCCGTTCAGGAACCCCATCTTGCTGGCCGCGCCATCGGGAAGACCGAAGATGCCGATAACGTGATTGGTCTGCACGAACTTGTCCAGGCCCCAGTTGCCGTCGTTCAAGAAGAGCGCCCGGTTGCTGAGGATGATGGCCTCGTCGTCGAAGGCGATGCGCCCGCCGTTGGCCGCCCCCTTGTTCTGGATAGGCGCTTGCACGTCCAGGACGCCGCCCCCTCCCAAGGCCAGGCGAACGTCTCCGGCGTTCTCAAAGGCCACCAGGCGCAGGCTGCTGCGGATGTACCAGTCCTTGTTGGAGCTGAGGCCGTTGAACTCCAGGTGCTGCCCGAGGCGGAGAGTAACGAAGGCGCTCTGTCCGTTCTCCTCAATGCGGAGCCCCTCGAACTCGCTGTTGTTGGTCTCCCGGGTCGAGAGGATGGTTGTCGACGTATTCGGCACACGGACCACCAGCCCGCCACCCGAGCCCGTGTTTGTCACCCGCAGCCCGGGCGAGCCGTCCACCGCCTCCACCTCTCGGAGCCACCCTTCGCTCCCCAGGCCTCGCAGCGCCGCCAGGTCCTCCCCCACCAGCTTCAGCGTCATGCATCCCTCCTCATGGCCGTCCCCGACGCCCGTGCGGCTTCTAGCTCACCATGCAGTCGGCGTTCAGAGAGAAGCTCGTCCCCGAGAAAGCCGTCACCTTCAAGAACACCTGACAGCCCCGGACATCCGGGACCGCCAGGGCATGTCGCCCCGTCGCCGTGAACATCCGGCTGGCTCCCGCAAACCAGAGCGACTGCCGGGAGTTCCAGAAGATGACCTGCGCCGTGAGGCTGGTAAAGCCCGTCCCCGTGATCGAGATGTCGAATCGGCAGTACTCGTAGCCCACGCAGTCCACCGCGCCCGAGGCATCGGCGGGGTCGCTGGCGTCCACCGCCGTCACGTTCGTCCGGTGGACGGCGGGCGTCGTCGTCTCGTAGACCGGCGCCTTGGGCAGCCCGTTCTGGTCTAGTCTCACGTTCGACATACTTCGTCACCCCCTCAGACCGCGATTCCGGCATCTCCACCGCTCACCCTGGGCCCGTCGAAGGACATCTCTCCTCCTTTCCCCTGAGAGGGCAGTCCCGATTTCTCGGGACCGCCCGAGGGAAGGGGATGTCTCCCAGTCCCTGTTATTCCTTCCTCCTCTCCCTTCCTTCAGGGAGAGGAGGGCACAGGGGGTAAGGGCCCTCCCCTGCCTAGTCCCGGACACCGGTGAGCTTCGCCAGCTTCAGCGTGTTGAACAGGGCCAGGGAGACGTACCACTTCACCCGGGTCCGCGTCGCGTCCTTCGTCTCCAGGGAGCCCACCCGCTCCACCTGGAGTCCCCCAGGCGCCGTGAGGCCCGCCAGCGCCCCCTCCCCCGCCAGGAGGGCATAGACCGTCGAGCAGTCCGTGCTCGTGCCCACCGTCTGGGCATCGGAGATCCAGTCGTTGATCCCCAGGGGGATGCCGTCGTAGAACTGGACCATCTGCCCGAACTCGTTCCGGTCGGAGACTACCACGCCCGACCCCGTGGCGCGGGAGAGGGCCGACAGCTTACGTCGGCTGCGGCGACTCATGAGAAGCAAGTCCGGCTTGCCCCCCTTCACCTTGTCGATCATCTCGTCCAGCTTCTCCAGGGTCAGCGTGGCGCCGTTGGTCCCCATGGAGACCGTCTGGCCCGACGTCGTCAGCTTCGAGACACCGTTGAAGCTGTTGGCGTCCCCGGCGGTGTCCCCGTTGATGAAGGTGTCCTCGAACTTGTGCTGGACCGCCTTGGCCTTCAACTGGATCACCGCCGCCTCCAGGTCCTGGATGTTAGAACGGGTGGCGGCCAGGAAGTTGTCCACGTCGGCGTCGCCGCCCAGGATGGACAGGGTCGCCG
>JACQUM010000083.1 GCA_016210295.1 Chloroflexota bacterium
GCTCTGGGCTTCCTGATCAACGACCTGGGTGCCTGGATCACGCCTCTCATGTATATGTTCCGGGAGCGGGAGAAGGTGCTGGACCTCTTCGAGATGGTGTGCGGCGCCCGCATCACCTACAGCTACATGCGGATCGGCGGCGTCTCCCACGACATCCCCGCCGACTTCACGGACGCGACCTCCCGGTTTCTGGATGACTTCGAGCTTCGCCTGAGGGAGTACGAGAGGCTCCTCATGGAGAACGAGATCATCCTGTCGCGGATGAAGGGGGTGGCGGTTCTTCCTGCGGAGGCAGCCATCAATTGCTCCGTCTCCGGGCCCACCCTCCGGGCCAGCGGCGTGAACTGGGACCTGCGCAAGGCAGACCCCTACGAGGTGTACAACAGGCTCGTCTTCCACGTGCCCCTGGGTGAGAACGGGGACAACTGGGACCGGCTCTGGGTGCGTTTGGAGGAGATGCGCCAGAGCGCTGCTCTGGTTCGCCAGTGCCTGGAGCAGCTTCCCGCTGGCGAAGTGCGGACTCCTGCTCCCTTTTTCATCCGGCCCCCAGCGGGAGAGTCCTACGCCCATGTCGAGGCGCCGAAGGGAGAGCTGGGGTTCTATATCGTGAGCGACGGCACCATCGCTCCCTGGCGGTGCGGGATTCGCTCGCCCTCGTTCATCAATCTGACCGTCCTCCGGGAGATAGTGGTGGGCTGGAAGCTGGCTGATCTCATCGTCAACTTCGGCACTCTGGACATCAACGTCGGCGAAGTGGATCGCTGAGGGCGAAGGAACATGTTGCGTGACCTCTTGACGGGCTTTCTACCGGAAGCGGTGGCCGATGCTGCCGTGACCTTTCTGGTCGTCTTCGCCGTCATCAACTTCGCCCTGGTCGTCGCGACCATGCTCACCTTCGTGGAGAGGCGGGTCATCGGCCGGATGCAGAACCGCATCGGCCCCAATCGTGTGGGACCCAACGGCATCCTTCAGGCCGTCGCCGACCTCTTGAAGCTCCTGACAAAGGAAGACATCGTCCCCCGAGGCGCCGACCGGTGGGTCTTCCATGCCGCTCCGGTGCTGGCGTTCGCCCCCGGCCTGCTATCTCTGGCCGTCATTCCTTTCGCGGCGGGCTGGATCCTCGCCGACCTGAACGTGGGCATCCTTTTCATCGTGGCCGTCACCGCGACGACCAGCCTCTCCCTCTTCATGGCGGGCTGGGGCTCCAACAACAAGTACTCTCTCTATGGGGCCATGCGGTCCGTGGCCCAGCTCATCAGCTATGAAGTCCCCATGGTCCTGGCCCTGGTGAGCGTCGTCATGCTGGCGGGCTCCCTCAGCCTGCGGGAGATCGTGGAGGCACAGAGCATCCCCTTCGTTCTCGTCCAACCCCTGGCCTTCCTTTTGTTCCTTCTGGCGACGACTGCTGAGATAGGACGGAGTCCCTTCGATCTGCCCGAAGCGGAGTCGGAGATCGTCGCGGGCTATCACACGGAGTACACCGGCATGAAGTTCGGAACCTTCTACGCGGCCGAGTACCTGGCGGGGTTCATGTGGTCCGGGGTCATCGTGAGCCTCTTCTTCGCTGGCTGGAAGCCTGACCTGGGCGGGCCGGTCTGGTGGTTCCTGAAGACGATGGCCGTCTTCTTTCTCTTCATCTGGTTCCGGGGCACGCTGCCGCGCCTCCGCATCGACCAGCTTCTCCATCTGGCGTGGAAGGTGCTCGTTCCCCTCTCTCTGGCCAACCTACTCGTGACCGGCATCGAAGTCCTGGCGTACAAGGCCATCCTGGGCGTGGCGGCGGAGGCTCCTCTCCCCCTGGCTGGCCTGGCAGCTATGGCGGTGGTGAACATCGCCGCGACCGTCGTGGTCCTTCTCGTCCTGGCGGAGCTCCTGAAACCGAAGGAGCGGGCCGCCGGCAGCGCCGTTCAGGGCGTCGGAGTGAGGGTAGGAGGCTGAGATGGCCCTCTACGGCCTGGGCATGGCGAAAGGGCTTCTCCTCACCTTCTCCTATCTGTTCCGCAAACCCTTTACCACCCAGTACCCGGAGAAGCGCCTGACAATGTCGCCCCGCTTTCGGGGCAACACGTTCGTCTGGTACGAGGAGCGGTGTACGGGGTGCGCCTCCTGCGCCAAGGCCTGCCCCCTCGGCATCATCCGCATCGTGACGCACCCCAGGCCGCGTGCCGACGTTGGGAACGACTACAACGTGGATGTCTTCGACATCGACACGGGCCGTTGCATGTTCTGCGCCCTCTGCGTGGAGGCCTGCCCCTACGATGCCCTTCACATGGGAGGCGAGTTCGAGCGGGCGAGCTACCGGCGCGAAGACCTCGTCATCACCCTCGATCAGCTTCGAGCTCTGCCGAAGAAGCCGCAGACCCAGTTCCGTCCTCATCTGGAGACCGCCGGCTACAAGGGCGACACCGAGCTCGATGAGCACGACGCAGGCCGATGGTCCCTGTAATCGCTTTCTGGTCTTTGGCCGCCTTGGCGGTGGTTGGAGCTCTCTTGGTGGTGGCCGTGCGCAACGTCTTCCGCGCCGCCCTTTTTCTGGTCCTCTCCTTCCTGGCCATCGCCGGACTCTTTCTGACGCTCCACGCCGATTTCCTGGCGGCGGCCCAGGTCTTGATCTACGTGGGGGCCATCTCTGTGCTTCTCGTCTTCGGCATCATGCTCACCTCCGATGTGCAGCGGGGGAGTCCCAACAGCAGCCTGTGGCTGCCCGGCCTGGCCATAGCTGTCCTCCTCTTTTTTGTGTTGGCGCTGGCCTTTACCCAAGGCGCGTGGCCTGTCGCCGAGGCAACGCCCCTCTCTCCTACCACCGGCCCCCTGGCGGAGGTCCTCTTCAACCGGTGGGTCCTCGCCTTCGAGGTCGTGTCGGTGCTACTGCTGGCTGCCGTCATCGGGGCCGTGGCCGTCATGAGGAGAAGGTAGGTCCATGCCAGGACTCACAGAGTATCTCCTTCTCTCCGCCGTCCTGTTCACCATCGGGCTGTACGGGGCCCTGGTGAAGCGGAACGTCGTCGTCGTCCTCATGTGTGTAGAGATCATGCTGAACGCCGTGAACATCGCCATGGTGGCCTTCTCCCGCTTCGTCGTTCCCGTGGAGCTCACCGGGCAGGTCTTTGCGGTGTTCATCATGACCGTCGCGGCGGCGGAGGTGGCCCTGGGCCTGGCCATCATCCTGGCCCTCTATGCACACCGGGGCACGGTGGACACGACCAACATCGATCTGATGAAGTTCTAGGCGGAGAGCGCTATGTGGGTGGAGTTCAAACGGGTGAAGGGCCTCATGGCCGCTCAGATGTGGAAGATGCTCTACGAGGGCGAGGGGCTGCCGACTCGCCTTCTCCCCGACCGGGTCGAAGACTGGGAGAACGAGTTCGCCGAGTATAAGGTCTGTGTTCCCAAGGCCCGGGAGCACGTCGCCGAGGAGATCGAGAGGAAGGTGTAGATGCCGGAGCTGGCCATCTGGTCGATCATCGGGGCGCCTCTGGCCTCGTTCCTTCTTATAGGACTGGGCGTCCGCCCCGCTTTCGGCCCCCGCCAAGCCAGCGCTGGCTACCTCACCATCCTCGCCATCGCCTACTCCCTTGGGATGTCCCTGTGGGTCCTGGCGGAGACCCTGGGGGCGGAAGGCCACCGGCTCGCCCTCCCTACCCATGAGGTCCTCAGCGCGGGGGGATTTTCTCTTGAGGTTGGGCTCCTCGTGGACGGCCTCACGGCCGTCATGCTCATCATCGTTACCGCCGTGAGCCTTCTGGTGCAGGTCTACTCTCAGGGCTACATGCACGGCGACTCGGGCTACACCCGCTACTTCTCGTACATGTCCCTGTTCACGGCGTCCATGCTGCTCCTGGTGCTGGCCAACAACCTGGTCCTGCTGTACGTGGGCTGGGAGATGGTGGGCCTGTGTTCGTATCTGCTCATCGGCCACTGGTTCCACCGCCCCAGCGCCGCAGCGGCGGCGAAGAAGGCGTTCATCGTGACGCGCTTCGGCGACTTCTTCTTCTTGCTGGCGATCATTTTCCTCTTCACGCAGACAGGTGCGCTGGTCATCAGCGACTCTGCTGGCGAGGCGGATGTCTACGGCGTAGTGGGGAAGACCCTGACGGGGGCGGCCCTGACCTGGGTAGCCCTGGGGATCTTCGCGGGAGCCGTGGGCAAGAGCGCCCAGTTCCCGCTCCACACCTGGCTTCCCGACGCCATGGAGGGCCCGACGCCAGTGAGCGCCCTCATCCACGCGGCGACGATGGTGGCCGCGGGTGTTTTCCTGGTCGCGCGCTTCTTTCCTCTTATCCACGCGGCCGACACAGCCATCACGATAGTCGCCGTTATCGGCGCCTTCACCGCCGTCTTCGCGGCGAGCATGGGCATGGTGATGAAGGACATCAAGCGAGTCCTGGCCTACTCGACCATCAGTCAGCTCGGCTACATGATGATGGGTCTTGGCGTAGGGGCCTACGCCCCGGCCATGTTCCACCTCTTCAATCACGCCTTCTTCAAGGCCCTCCTCTTCCTTGGCTCCGGCAGCGTGAACCACGCCACCGGCACCTTCGACATGCGCCTCATGGGTGGCCTCCGAAAGGCCATGCCCTGGACCTGGGGGGTCTTCCTCGTCGGCTCGCTAAGCTTGGCGGGCATCCCCCCCTTCTCCGGCTTCTTCAGCAAGGACGAGATCCTGGGCGCGGCCTGGCACCGGGGGGATACCCTCGGCCAGTTTGTCTTCTGGATGGGGTTGGCAGGCGTCTTCATGACCGCCTTCTACGTGTTCCGCGCCCTTTTCATGACCTTTCACGGGGAGTACAAGGGCGGCGAGGTTGGTGCGCACGGCGAGGCGCGCCATCCCCACGAGTCGCCCAGGGTCATGGTCCTGCCTATGGTGATCCTGGCCGTCGCCTCAATCGTCTCTTGGGTGGCGAACGCCCCCGGTCAGAACCAACTCGCCGGTCTCCTCGGCTACGAGGGTGAAGAAGTGCAGACGTTTCCCCTTGCGCTCTCCCTCATCGCGGCACTGGCGGGCATTGGCGTGGCCACAGGCATGTACCTCTTCCGTGCCCTGTCCGCCGAAGGCGTCTCCCGGGCCACACGGCCTCTCTATACCCTGGTGGCGCGCAAGTACTTCTTCGATGAGCTGTACGAAGATGTCCTGGTGCGTCGGGTCTTCTATCGCGGGCTCGCCGCTGCAATGGACCGCTTCGATCGCACGGTTGTAGACGGAACGGTGGACATGGTGGGCTTGGTCGGGCGGAACGCGGGGCGAGTCCTGGTACGGGCCCAGACGGGCCAGCTCCAGTTCTACGGCGTCGTCCTCTCCCTGGGCGTCCTCGCGATTCTAGCCGCGTTCCTCCTCTGGGGTCGTTGAGATGTTCGACGGACTGCTGACAGCCATCGTCTTTCTGCCCGCCCTGGCGGCGGTGGCTATCGCCCTTGTCCTGCGGGGGGACCGTACCGTGCGTCTCGTGGCCGCAGGAGCCATGGCGGTGGACTTCCTGCTGACTGTGCTCGCCTGGCTCCGCTTCGATCCCTCCGTCTCTGCTCCGCAGCTTGTGGATAAGCTGGGGCAGTACGATACAGCCCCCTGGGTGCCCGGCCTGAACGCGACCTACTATTTGGGAGTGGACGGGCTGAGCCTGCCGCTCTTGGTGCTGACGGCTCTCCTGGGGATGTGCGCCGTCCTCGCCTCATGGCACGTGACGCTGCGCGTGCGTGAGTACCACGTCCTGCTGTTAGTTCTGACTGCCGGCGTGCAGGGCGTCTTCGTCTCCTTGGACCTGTTCCTCTTCTTCCTCTTCTGGGAGGTGGAGCTGGTGCCCATGTACTTCCTCATCTCCATCTGGGGAAGCGGGCGCAAAGAGTACTCGGCTATGAAGTTCCTCATCTACACGGTCTTCGGCAGCGCCCTGATGCTGGTGGGCATCCTCCTTCTGCGTCTCTCCGCCGGCACTTTCGATATGCCAGCCCTTATCGAGCAAGGGCAGGCGGGTCTTATCGAGCCGGCGTTTCTCTCTCTCCAGGCTATCTTCTTCTTGCTCTTCTTCGCCTTCGCCGTGAAGTTGCCTGTGTGGCCGCTCCACACCTGGCTCCCCGATGCCCACACCGATGCCCCGACGGCGGTGAGCATCATGCTGGCGGGGATTCTCTTGAAGATGGGCGGCTACGGGATGCTACGTCTCAACGTGGGCATCTTCCCCGACGTCGCCCAAGACGTGGCGCCCCTCTTGGCGGCATTCGCGGTCATCAACGTCATCTACGGCGCCCTTATCGTCTTCCGGCAGACGGACTTGAAGCGCCTCGTGGCCTACTCCAGCGTGAGCCACATGGGACTCGTTCTCCTGGGCGTCGCCTCGATGCAGAGCCTGGGGCTCTCCGGCGCTGCCCTCCAGATGTTTTCCCATGGTATTATCACCGGCCTCTTGTTCCTTTTGGTGGGGCTGCTCTACGACAACGCCCACACGCGGCACATCCCCGACTTGGGCGGCCTCGCCTCGAAGATGCCTGTCGTGGCGGTGGTGTTCCTTCTCGCGGGACTGGCGAGCCTGGGGCTTCCCCTCCTGAGCGGCTTCGTGGCGGAGCTGATCGTCTTCCTCGGAAGCTACTCTGCCCAGCCTCTCGCCACCGTGCTCGTCGCCTTCGGCATCGTCCTCACGGCTGGTTACATTCTCTGGACTCTGGAGCGCACCCTCTTCGGCCCCGAGCTACCTCGCTTCGCCGAGGTCCGAGATGCGAAGCCGGTGGACGTGCTGGCTATGCTCCCTCTCGTGGCAGCCATCGTCCTGGTTGGCGTCTATCCGGCCCTCCTGGCCGATATCTTCAAGCTAGGCATCGCGGGGATCCTGCCGGGGTAGATGGTATCGATGATCGACCTTGATCTCATCAACCCCAACCTGCTCCACCTGGCGCCGGAGCTGTCCCTCTTTATTGCAGCTTTCGCCGTCATCGTGCTAGACCTCGTGGCCAGGGACAAGAGGCTGTTGGCATGGGTCAGCGGAGCGGGGTTAGCTATCGCAGCGACGTTAGCTCTGGGGCTTTGGGGGGAGAGGGCGACCAGCTTCGCCGACGCCCTCATCGTCGACGAGTTATCCGTTTTCTTCAAGCTGCTCTTTTTAGGCATCACATTCCTCGTCGTGTTGGCATCGCAGGACTACGTTCGAAAGTTCGAGCGGTTCCAGGGCGAGTACTATGGCTTGATCCTCTTCGCCTGCGTCGGGATGATGCTGGTCGCCTCGGTGGGCGAGCTTGTCTCGCTCTACATCGCCCTGGAGCTCCAGGCCTTCTCCCTTATCGCCCTGGCCGGCTTCCTCAAGGACGCCAGATCGGCGGAGTCCAGCGTCAAGTTCCTGCTTCTCAGCGCCATCAGCACCGCTGTGATGCTCTATGGGATGGCCCTCTTGCTGGGGGCCACGGGCTCGACCTACCTCACCGACATCGCGGGCCGGACTCGCGAGGCCTTCGCCGCTGGCCGCCTTGCGGACAACGCACCGCTCCTGCTGGCCCTCGTCTTCCTCCTCGTGGGCTTCGGTTTCAAGATCGCCACCATCCCCTTCCAGATGTGGGTGCCCGACGTGTACGAGGGCGCTCCGACGCCGATCACCGCGTACCTCTCCGTCGCCTCCAAGGCGGCGGGCTTCGCCGTTCTCCTCCGCGTCTTCTATGCGGTCTTTGGCGAGGATACCGTTGCGACAGACTGGCGAATGCTGGTCGCCGTGCTGGCCATCGTCTCCATGACCGTGGGAAACGTGGCTGCCATCGCCCAGCAGAACATCAAGCGGATGCTGGCCTATAGCACCATCGCCCACGCCGGCTACATCATGGTCGGCCTGGCGACCCTCACCCAGTTGGGGCAGGGCAGCGTCCTCTTCTATCTGGTGGCCTACAGCTTCACCAACCTCGGTGCCTTCTTCGCCATCATCGCCATCGCCAACCGGACGGGAAGCGACGAGATCGACGACTTCGCTGGGATGGGGCGGCAGGCGCCCTTCCTCGCTTTTGTCCTGGGCGTCTCACTGGTCTCGCTCATCGGGCTTCCTCCGACGGCGGGCTTCATGGGCAAGCTCTACGTCTTCAACGCCGCTGTGCAGGACGGCCTGTGGTGGCTGGTGCTGGCGGGCGTGCTCAACAGCGTGCTCTCCGCTTACTACTACCTGCGCCCCATCCGCGTCATGTACCTGGGAGAGCCGAAGGCTGCGACGTCCTCTTTGCCGTCCCTCCCCATGCGCGCCGCCCTGGCCATCAGCCTGGGAGGTGTCATCCTCCTGGGGATCTTGCCGGGAGGCCTCATCGATCTAGCCGCGAGCGCCGTCCGCATCCTCACCGCCTAGGCTTCCTTGACACCCTTCTGACGCGGCGTTAAACTGCTACACTATTCATAGAACAGCCGTCGCGGTGCCTGCGTGAAACGCATCGGTATCCTCTATCAGTCCCATCTGCCCCAGGCGACTCAGCTCTCCGAAGAGTTGGAACGAGCAGGGCAGAAGGCGGGCGCGCACGTCTGGCGGCAGTCTTCCTGGGACAGCGGGCTCGATAAACAGGACATGTCCTCTACGGAGCTCATCGTGAGCGTGGGTGGGGACGGAACGCTCCTTCGCGTCGCCCGCGTCGCTTCTCGGTGGGGCGTCCTCATCCTCGGCGTCAACGTGGGGCGCATGGGTTTCCTCACCGAGCTCGAAGGGGCGGAGGCCGTTGACCGTCTCCCGGAGGTCCTCCGAGGCGCGGGGTGGGTCGAGGAGAGGACCATGCTCTTCGTCGAGAAGGGGAGCTATCGTGGTTACGCGCTGAACGAGGTGGTCGTGGGCCGCAACGGCCCGGTACGTGTCGTCCAGGTCGCGGTAGACGTGGACGACCAGGACCTCGGGGCCTACAGGGGGGACGGCGTCCTTATCGCCACGGCGACGGGCAGCACAGGGTACTCTCTGGCGGCTGGGGGGCCGATCCTTCCTCCCACCTCTCCCTACCTCATTCTCAAGCCTATTGCCGCTTACCCTACCCCTCATCCGGCGATCCTCTTGGACCCGGCGGCGGTAGTCCGCCTCCGCGTTCGGACGGACCACGGAGCAGTCCTGAGCCTGGACGGCCAGGAAGATACCCCTGTCGGTGATGGCGAAGAGGTGATCGCCCGGAGCAGTCCCCACCGCGCCCGGATCGTCCGTCTCCGGCCTCGGGACTACTTCTACCCTAAGCTGGGCGAGCTGTTCAACGGCACCCGCAGGCATCCCGACCTGCGGCCTTCTGTCTCGGAAACGACGGCAACCGCCGTGGGAGGCCCGCTATGAGCGACGCACAGATAGCCCAGAAGTTAGCGGAGCTGGCGACGAAGGACCGGCGCCTGGAGCGGGCGCGCATCGCCGATGTCCCGCAGCTTCATACCCTGATCAACTACTTCGCCGACCAGGGCGATCTCCTCCATCGCTCCATGTCGGAGCTGTACGAAAACGTCCGCGACTTCATCGTCGTGAAGGAAGGGGAGAAGGTCGTCGCGTGCGCCTCCCTTCACGTCAACTGGGAAGACGTGGCCGAGATCAAGTCGGTGGCCGTCAGCACCCCGCTCCAGGGCCAGGGGATCGGCGCCCTGCTCATCGAGCAGAGCATCGAAGATGCCGTCGATCTGGGGTTGAAGAGAGTCTTTGTCCTCACTCACAAGCCTGGCTTCTACGAAAGGCTCGGCTTCCAACGAGCCGATGTCCTGAGCTTCCCCCGCAAGGTCTGGTCGGAGTGCATCCGTTGCCCCAAGTTCCCCTCCTGTAACGAGATCGCCATGGACCGGCCCGTGGACCTGGAGCTGTCGGAGCCCCTGCCCAGCCAGGAGTGACGGTGGAGCGGGCCCTCTCGAGCCGCCGTATCTTCCAGGGCCGCGTCGTCGGCCTGCGGGTGGACGAGGTGGAGTTTCCCAACGGCGGCAGGGGGGCCCGCGAGGTCGTCGAGCACGGCGAGGCGGTTGTCATCGTTCCTTTGGACGGGCAGGGGAACGTGCTCCTCGTCCGCCAGTTCCGGTACGCCCTTGGCCGCGACCTCCTGGAGCTTCCGGCGGGCGGCATCGATCCCGGCGAGAAGCCCGAGGAGGCCGCCCTGCGGGAGATGCGCGAGGAGACGGGCTACGAGGTGGGGGCGCTCAAGAGGATCGGGGGTTTCTATAGCGCGCCGGGCTTCTGCACGGAGTTCCTTCACCTCTTCCTCGCCCGGGACCTTCGCCCCGGAGTTGCCCGACCAGAGGAGGACGAGGAGATCTCTCTCGTCCCCGTGCCTTTGTCCTCCGTCCCCGACCTGGTCCGTCGCGGCGAGGTCAGGGACGCGAAGAGCATCGCGGGGCTGCTCCAGGCCCTCTACTTGTAGCCCCACGACTTTCGCCAGCACGAAGTCCCTGGGCTCGCTCTTCGACAAGCTCAGAGCGAGCGGGTGTTCCCGCGCCTTAGCGGGCTGACGAAAAACCCCTTTCGACCATCCCCCTGCCCCCTTCCTAGCCAGGAAGGGGGTGGAGATTGTATCTGGGGGGCACCCCCAGACCCCCGCCAAAGGGGCTTCGCCCCTCTGCACTCCTCTTTTTCATCACCTTGCTAAAGCCTTCGCTCCCCATCAC
>JACQUM010000086.1 GCA_016210295.1 Chloroflexota bacterium
GCCATAATGTACGTCCTCCCGAAACCTGCGTAACATGTGCATTATACTGCGTGGCTTCCTGCCCGATGGGATCCAAACTCGATTAATGGGGTATTCCCATAGACTAAGGGTGAACCAGCAGTTGCCTGAGCCTGGGCACGAGGCCAGGCCGCAGAAGGTTCGAGTGCTGTCTACAGAGTCCTTGTTCCAGAGGATTCGAATTGTTAGGCGTATCTTACAGGTGTTGCCCGGCTTATCCCCCCCTTGATCTGTCCAATCTCTGCCACCGAGACTAGATTCTTCGTCCCGACGAGGTCGGGATTTAGAATGACACCACTGGTATTGCCGAGCTTGTCCTTCGCAAAGCCTCGTGATGGGCGAGGTCGCGGCTCCGCTCACCTGAGCGTGTCGAAGGGCGGGCCTTCGCGCCCCAGACCGTGAGACTGGAAAGACGAGGCCTCACCCGTCGCACACCCGCCTGGCCACCTCCACGGTCGCCTCGATGGCGAAGGCCAGGTCGTCGAGACGGATGCGCTCGTCGTGGCCGTGGACGAGCCTCGCCGCCTCCTCCGGGGGCAGGTGGGGGAGCGGGAAGAAGCCGTAGCCCGGAACGTCCAGCTCGCGCAGGTCAGTGGAGGCGGGAAGAAGGAAGGGCAGGGTGGGAACGCCCGGGTCCGAGAGGCCCATCGTCTCCTGGATAGCCTGGAAAAGAGGCGTGTCCAGGGGGGCCGAGCGGGCGGGGGAGTGGGTGCCGGCCTCCGCCGTCACGCCGTTGCCGAGAGATCGCAACGCCTGCCGGATGCGGGTCAGCACGGTGTCCGGCGAGTCGCCGGGAAGGTAGCGGACGTTGATCGTGGCCTCGGCCTCGGTGGGAACGACGTTGGCGGCCTCGCCGGCGTCGGCGTGGATCGCCGTCAGAGTCGCGGTGGTGTAGAAGAGGGTACGGAGAGCTCGGGCCTGCTCTCCCGAGAGGCCGAACCCTCGCTGGAGCAGGAAGGGGCCGAGGGGCCGGGAGGCCAGGGCTCGGAGGGCGAGGGAGCGGGGCAGGGGCTGGCCTCTGCCTAAGCCCCTGAGGAAGGCCGTCGAGGCCTCCCCAGGTGTCCAGGGCCAGGGTAGCCGGGTGATTCGCCGCACCGCCTCCACAAGGAGGGAGGGGGCCATCGTGGCTGGCGGGACAGAGGCGTGACCCGAGGGGCCGCGCGCGTGGATGCGGACGTCCAGGGAGCCCTTCTCTGCCACGGCGCAGGTGTAGTAAGGCCGGTTCCCCAGGGACCCCTTGAATCCGCCTCCCTCCCCGAGGGCGTAGGAGGCACGCAGAGTATCGGGTTTGTGCTGGCGCAGCCATCGAACGCCCATCTCGCCGCCGCGCTCTTCGTCGGCGGCGGCCACCAGGACGACGCCGCGCCGAAGAGGCTTCTCCCGCAGGAGGACGAGGGTCGCAGCGTGGGCGGCGGCCTGCCCTTTGGCGTCCAGGGCGCCTCGGCCCCAGAGGTATCCATCGGCCATCTCTGCCGTGAAGGGACCGTGAGCCCAGGAGGAGGTGTCGGGGACGGGAACGGTGTCTATGTGGGAGAGGAGCAGGAGGGCAGGAGGGTCTCCAGCGCCGGGAAGATGGGCGATGAGGGATGTCCGCCCGGGCGCGGGCTCCACCAGCTCCGCAGCGATGCCGTGGCTCTCCAGATAGGCGGCGAGGAGGCGAGCGGCGGGCGCTTCAGGCCGGCCCGGGTTGGTGGTCTCGACGCGCAGGAGGTCGCGGAGCAGGGAGACGGCGGAGTCCAGGAGGTTGGGTGGGAGAGGCACGGTCCCCAGGGTCAGCGGCGTCTCCGCAGGAGGGCCTCGATCTCCTTGGTCATGTCGTAGCCGTTGGAGGAGCGCTTGCGAGCGAAGGAGACGCGGCCCTTCTCCATGTGAAGCCGCCCTTCGGCGAAGGCGTGAAGGGTCGAGAGGAGGAGGGGGACCTCTCGCTCCACCTGGGCCTTGCGAATGGCCATGAACAGAGAGTTGGTCTCTCCCTCTTGGGCCTGAATGTCCTCAATGGAGCTGCCCTCGATCTGGCTCCAGCCCTGGTCGAATTCCTGCCCGCGAATGGGGAAAAGGCAATAGGTGACCACGGGGCCCTTGTCCACAGCCTCTGTCGCGAGGTGGGTCATGACCCCGCTCTCGGAGGCCTTCTGCGCGATGAGGCTCCAGATGACCTCCTGCCAGGTGCCTTCGGGGCCGCCCGGCGCCGCGGGGTGGAGGTTCAGGACAGAATGGGCACGGCACAGGTCCTTCCCGAAGATCAGCATGTAGCCGGCGAGGACGATGAGGTTCACCGGATAGGAAGAGATGCGCTGGAGGACCTCGTGATCGAAGAGGCTGCGCCACTGCCTCGCCCCTGTCCACGCGTGCCGAAACTTGCGGGAGGAGAGGGTGATGAGGGGAAGGTCGTAGGAGTGCACCAGCCGGATGAACTCGTCGCTGCCCTCCGCCTCGCCCTGCTCGCGGTTGCAGAAGACGTATTCGATCCGGGCGGGGAGCTCGCCGCTTGTGATCGCCTCGTGGGCAGCGGTCAGGAGACGGCGGGACCCAGGGCCCCGGCCCGTGGCGAACCATCCAAGCCGATAAGGAGTCTCAGGCACGAGAATGCCTTCTTGACGGGAGGTGATGAAGGGAGCATAGCACGGGGCGACACGAAGGCTCAAGGGCCACTTGGCAATGGGCGTTGAGAGGCGCGACGTAACATGTTATCGTTGAGGAGCGACTCTCCCTTTCTCCGACAGGAGGTGACCCATGCCTGGACCTCTGGACAAGATCAAAGTCCTGGAGTTCAGCGAGATCGTGGCGGGGCCCGTCGGCGGCATGCTCCTGGCCGACATGGGGGCCGACGTCATCA
>JACQUM010000088.1 GCA_016210295.1 Chloroflexota bacterium
TGGTGGCTCTCTGGATCGCCCTTTCCACCAGCCTGGGGATCATCACCTGGCACTACCTGATTATCAGCGCCTTCCTCCAGGGCACCGTCATGGCCCTCATGATGCCCGCTCGCCAGGCTCTCGTGCCCGCGTTGGTGGGGCGCGACAACTTGATGAACGCCATCTCCCTCAACATGACGGTCATGAACGTCAACCGGCTGGGAGCCCCGGCCCTGGCAGGCTTCATCATCGCCGCTGCAGGCATCGAGGGCGTGTACTACCTGATGGCTGCTCTGTACGTCGTGGCGGCCCTTTGCATTCTCCCCCTGCGCCCCGTCGCGGCAGCGGTGACTTCCGCGTGGAGTCGAAAAGTCATCCTCTCCGACGTTCTTGGGGGCCTTGCCTATATCCGGGGCAACCGCAACGTCTTCGCCGTTCTCGTCCTCACCTTGCTCACGGTGGTCTTCTCCATGCCCTACATCTTCCTTCTGCCTGTCTTCGCCGAGGACGTGCTGAAGGTGGGGCCCCAGGGGCTGGGTGTCCTGATCAGTGTCTCGGGGGTGGGGGCGCTGGTAGGCTCTTTGGCCATCGCCTCCATGAGCGGCAAGGGCCGTGGGATGCTCTACCTCCACACGGTTCTGGTGACGGGGATAGCCCTCCTCGCCTTTGCGGCCTCCACCAACTACGGGCTCTCCCTCGCCATCATCGTCTTCGTCGGGCTGGGCCAAGCGGGCCGCATGGCGCTCAGCAGCGTCCTGCTCCAGAGCTATACGGAGGACGCCTATCTGGGCCGGGTGATGAGCGTCATGATGATGGAGTGGGGCGTCACCAGCCTGGGAAGCTTCGGCGTTGCCGTCGCTGCCGAGTTCATCGGAGTGCAGTGGGCGATCGGAGCGACGTCGGCGCTTCTCCTCGTCACCGCCCTGTACTACTACGCCTTGTCGCCCCGAATCCGCCGGCTTGACTGAGCCGCTGGGGCTGGGGATGAAGCCGTGGCCCGCGAAACCTTAGAGCAGGTTCCTGTCCTCCCCCAGGCGCGGAGGGGCGGCCTGGTTGGCACCTTCTGGGCGCTTCGCTACCGCAACTATCGGTACCTCTGGATGGGACAGCTAGGGCACGCCTGCTCCCTATGGATGGAGCAGGTGGTGCGGCCGCTGCTTATCCTTCTATTGACAGAGTCCGCTCTTCAGGTCGGGCTGGTCATCGCCGCGCGGACGGTGCCGATCTTCGTCCTCGGCCTCGCGGCGGGGGTCATCGCCGACCGCTACGACAAGAAGCGGGTCCTCCTGTACAGCCAGGCCGTGACGCTGGTGACGCACCTGGTACTGGGCCTCCTCATCGTGAGCGGACAGGTGGCGGTCTGGCACGTCTTTCTCACTGCCTTCGTCGCGGGCGGCGCTACCGCCTTCACCCAGCCGGTGAAGCAGACCCTGATACCCCGGTTCGTCCCGAGGGAGGACCTGGTCAACGCCCTCGCCCTGAACTCGGCGGCGATGAACATGATGCGGGTGGCGGGGGCTGGCCTGGCGGGCCTGCTGCTCATCTTCTTCGACTATGGGCAGGTCTACCTTCTGAACGCCCTGGTCTACGTGGGAGTCATGGGGGCGACGGTGAAGATGAATGTCCCCCAGGAGTCCAGGAAGGAGACCTCCACGCAGGGGCGCGTGTCTTTCATGGAGGACTTCGTGGAGGGCCTCCGCTACGTCAACAAGAACCGTACGGTGTTGTACCTGGTGGGGATGGCGCTCCTCCTCTTTGTCCTCGGCCAACCCTACCAGCAGGTCTTCATCCCCCTTCTGGCCCTGGACGTCCTGGAGATCGGGCGATCAGGCGTGGGGTGGATGCTGGCCTTGACCGGCGTGGGGGCGCTGGCGGGATCGCTCACCGTTGCTTGGAAAGGCGCGTTCTCCCGGAGGGGCCCGGTAATGATCGGGGCCCTGGTAGTTTTCAGCCTCAGCCTAGTTCTCCTGGCCCAGAGCCAATGGCTTCTTCTCTCCACGCTCGCGCTGCTCCTCGCTGGCGGCATGACGACAACCTACATGGCTTTAAACAACTCCCTCCTTTTAGAGCAGACCCCGCGGGAGCTCCACGGGCGGGTCATGAGCCTGCTGAGCCTGGACCGGGGCATGATCTCTCTGGGTGCCATTCTGGGTGGTGGGCTGGCCGAGCTTCTGGGCCCGCAGTGGGGCTTGACTCTCATGGCGGTCGGCTGTCTGGGGCTTGTTGTCCTTGCCTTTTTCTTCCTCCCCGTCGTGCGGCGAATGCAGTAGCGCTGGCGCGCTCGGTACTCCGCTGACGAGGAGGATGGGATAAGAGGCGGGGGCCAGGAGCGGCAGGCTGGCGGGAGTGGGAGGGAGTCGAACCCACCGGGGACGGCGCAGGCCGCCCCCCATCGATTTTGAAGACCGTGAGCCCCACCGGGGACCATCCACTCCCGAAGGCTTCCCAAACTCCACTATATCAACGCCGCAATGGCCGAGGGAAAGATGGGAGCCGTCCGCTTCGCTCGCAGGGTGCTGGAAAACCGTTCGGTATTCCCCAACCCTCCTTCCCTTCGTCAGGCCCAGAGCAGGGGGGGAGCTAGTTGGAGGGACGATCCATGAATCGCCCCTAAGGGGCCCTGTCTTTGCGCACCCTTCTAGGGAAGGCCGCTACTCGTGGAAGTGCTCGACGAGGTACTTCTCGGCGAAGATGGCAGCGGTGACGCCGTCTCCGGCGGCCGAGGCCACCTGCCGGGCGGAGTCCTGACGGATGTCTCCCGCGGCGTAGACGCCGGGGATGCGTGTCTCCATCTTCAGGTTGACATGGATGTGGCCCTTGTCGTCCAAGGGGAGGGCCCCCTTCAGGAACTCGTTCTGAGGTACCAGGCCCACGTAGATGAAGACGCCCTCCACGGGCAGGTCGTGGACCTCGCTGGACTTCATGTTTCTGAGGGTGACGCCTCTGACGACGCCGTTGCCATTGATGCTCTCGACCACGTGGCTCCAGAGGAAGTCCATCTTGGGGTTGGCGAAGGCGCGCTCCTGAAGCACGCGCGTGGCCCGGAGCGCGTCTCTTCGATGGACGATGGTGACTTTGGAGGCGAAGCGAGTGAGGTAGGTGCCCTCCTCGACAGCGGCGTCGCCGCCACCCACGACGACCAGCTCTTTCTCGCGGAAGAAGGCGCCGTCGCACACAGCGCAGTAGGAGACGCCCCGCCCGGCGAGCTCCAATTCCCCCGGCACCCCCAGCTTGTTCGGTGTAGCCCCGCTGGCGATGATGACGACCTTTGCCCGAAGCTCGCCGTCGTCGGTGACAATGGTCTTGATCTTGCCGGTCAGCTCGGCCCCTTCCACCTCGGCATACTTGGTCTCCAGGCCGAACTTCTCGGCATGGCGCAGCATGTTGTTTCCCAGCTCGGGGCCCAGAATAGACTCGATGCCGGGGTAGTTCTCCACGGCCTCCGTGGTGGCGATCTGGCCACCAGTCAGGCCTCGCTCCACAAGCAAAGTCCTTAAGCGGGCTCGGGCCGAGTACAGACCCGCAGCGAGACCGGCGGGGCCGCCGCCAATGATGATGACGTCGTAGTCCTGGTCGGCCACCCTATCTCCTCTTCGGTTGCTGATGGGCTACTTGATGACCCTTGCCAGGAGGCGCTCCCTGAGGGCCTTCTTCGGCATGGCGCCAACCACCTGGGCCGCAGGCTTTCCCTTCTCGAAGACGATGAGCGTGGGGATGCTCATCACCTGGTACTTGAGGGCGATGTTCGGAGCCTCGTCCACGTTCAACTTCGTGAAAATGGCCTTTCCCTCGTACTCGTTGGCCAGCTCTTCCACGATGGGATCGATCATGTGGCACGGCCCGCACCAGGGGGCCCAGAAGTCTACCAGGACGGGAAGGCCCGCTTGCAGGACTTCCTGCTCGAAGCTCTGTTCGGTCACTTCCTTGGGCTTTGCCATTCCTATCTCTCCTTTCTCTGTTCGCGTTGGAGTCGTGAAGCACGACACCGAATGATTACCTTCTAGTATACGGGCTTTGAGGGGAGAGGTTGTGACGAGGGTTACTAACCGCTCACCGGCTTATTGTAGCACGGCGACGAGAGCGGACAGAGCCGCTCCTGCGACCACGGGAACCGCGAGGTTGTCGTCGACGGGGAGAGGGAGAGACTCGACGAAGGCGGCAACAATGGCACCTGCCAGGACGGCCAGGAGATCGAGACCTCCCAGCCACGTTCCGACCAGGAGGCCGGCTCCGGCGGCTCCGGCCAGGCAGCCAAGGGAGCCCTCCAGGCTTTTGCCCCACGGACGTCGCCTCCCCCATTTCTCCCCTACCGTGGCAGCCAGAGGGTCCCCCCAGGCCGTATAGAGGACGGCTACGCCTGCGACTCTCGCCGGGAAGAGGAGGAAGCAAAGGAGGGTAGCTCCCACGAGGTAGGTGGCTGCGGTGACACGATCATGCTCGCGAGGCTTGAAGAGGACATGAACGGGCTCTTGGAGCAGCCAGTGGAGGCGGGGCTGGGTGAGGCGAAGCAGCTCCCAGAGGAGGATGGCAACGGTGGCGGTCACCAGGAGGCTTATAGCGAGGGGCTGGGGCAGGAGAAGGGCCGCTGCGGGCAGGAGGGAGCCTGCGACGGCGTGGAACGCTCTTCGTAGCCACGGTCTGCTGGGAGGAGAGGACACGGCGGGGATGAGAAAAGACTCGGGGGCGATGGTCGCGCTCCTCTAGCAGAGTGGTGAAAAAGGGATGTCCAGAGTCCCGACGAGTCGGGAATGGCGGGGGTCTGGGGGTGACCCCCAGAAACAATTCCCGCCCCCTTCCTGGCCAGAAAGGGGGCGGGGGGATGGTCGAACAGGGGTTTTCATCAGCCTGCTAGGAGCCCGGGTGGCGGGCCCTCTCGTAGGCTGCCAGCGCCTTGTGGAGCGCTCCAATCGCCAGGACGGAGCAGTGGACCTTGGCGGGAGGGAGGCCTCCTACCGCTTGCGCTAAGTTGGCGGCGGTGAGACGCCGAGCAGTGGCAAGAGGCATGCCTGTGACCATCTCTGTGCAGGCGCTTGAGGTAGCCACCGCCGCGGGGCAACCTCGCGTCTTGAAGGTGACGCGAGCGATTAAGTCTCCCTGTATCTTTACCCAGAGCCAGGTGACGTCCCCGCAGATGGGGTTCTCGTCCACGCCGATAGCGTCCGCGCCGGGCATCTCGCCGACGTTGCGGGGGTTTCGCAAGTGCTCCTGAACAAGGGGGCTGTAGAACGGCATGGAAGCCCCTTCCGTCTCGCCCCTAGCGGGTAGGCTCGCCCACGGGCGACATGGCCCGCAGCTTCGCCACGATTCCGGGGAGGAGGGAAAGAACGCGGTCGACCTCCTCATCGGTATTCTCCGGCCCGAGACTCAGGCGCAGGCTCCCCTGGGCGATGTGCGGGGCCAGGCCGATGCCGACGAGGACGTGAGAGGGCTCCAGGGAGGCCGAAGAGCATGCGCTCCCGCTCGAGGCGCACACGCCGGCGAAGTCCAGGTTCAACAACACCGATTCGGCCTCCACCCCTTCGAAGGAGACGTTGACATTGTTGGCCAGCCGCTGGGTGCGATGCCCGTTCAGGCGGGTGCCGGGGATGCTCAGGAGTCCCTCGATGAGCCTGTCCCGCAGGCGGGCGCAGTGGGCCACGGCGCTGGGCCGGCGCTCCTCGGCGAGGGCGAGAGCGACGCCGGTGCCCACGATGCCCGGAACGTTCTCCGTCCCCGCCCGGCGGTTGCGCTCCTGACTGCCCCCAAGGCCCTGGGCCTCGAAGGGGGTGTGGCGCTTGACGTAGAGGACGCCGACGCCTTTGGGGCCGTAGAACTTGTGGGCGGAGAGGCTGAGCATGTCTACACCCAGCTTCTTGACGTCCAGGTCCAGCCAGCCCGCCGCCTGGACGGCGTCGGTGTGCATGACGATGTTGCGTCCTTCGGCCTGGGCGCGCTCCTTGACGATGCGGGAGACTTCGACGATGGGCTGGACGGCGCCGATCTCGTTGTTGACGTACATGATGGAGACCAGGATGGTCTTGCCCGTGATGGCTTGAGCGACGTCCTTGGGGTCTACCCGGCCGTCCCTGTCCACGGGGAGATAGGTGACCTCAAAGCCCCGCTTCTCCAGCCACTCGCAGGCGTGGAGGACGGCGTGGTGCTCGATGGCGGAGGTGATGATGTGGTTGCCCGCGTGCTGGAGGGCGAAGGCGGCGCCCCGGAGGGCGGTGTTGTCAGACTCGGTGCCGCCGCTGGTGAAGACTACCTCGCTGGAGCGGCAGTTGAGGGCCTTGGCCACCTTGTCCCGGGCCTCGTCCACCGCCTTTGCCGCGTCCTGGGCCAGGGTGTAGAGGCTGGAGGGGTTGCCGAAGCTCTGGGTGAAGTAGGGCAGCATGGCCTCCAGGACGCGCGGGTCTACCGGGGTGGTGGCCGAGTGGTCCATGTAAATGACTTTGTCCACGCTAGTCTCCCTCTGAGGAGCTGGGGATACCGTCAGCGCTTGGCGTTCTGCTCGTGACACATTATAGTCCGGCGGTGCTCATACTGGCGAGGCGAAGAAGTTTACTGGCGTCGGATACGGTCCGGGTTGAGGTCCCGCCGCGCGGCGTGAGCGAAGAGGAAGACCAAAGCGAGTCCCGTTAGGGCCCCGGCCAGGGCCCCACCTCCGACGAAGACCTCCGCAGCTCGGAGGACGTCGCCGCGGGTCGTGCCGACCATCAGGCCCAGAGTGAAGCTGGCCGCTCCTCCGGCGGCCTCACTGAGCATGCTTGCTCCGACGAACCAGGGGGAAACGTGGTGCCGAAGGGAGAGCCATTGGGAGAGCCCATTCACGAAGCCCAGCCAGGCGCCGACCACGATCCCGGCCACGGTGCCGCCCACAGCGAAGCGTACGGCCACGCCCTTGGCCCCAACCAGGCCCCACCCGGTCTCCCCGCCGACGACCCAGCCCATGGTGGCTGCCAGGAGCCCGACGACGCTGTACCCAGCCACGGTCGCCAGAACGTACCAGTTGACCTTGTGGGCATGGCGACGGAGGACGGCCCATTGGGCCGTTCCTACCAAGGCGCCAACGATGGCGAAGCCCAGGGTCTCGCGGATGCCTCCGCCTCCCTCCCCCACCAATCCACCGATGCTGGAGCCGATGGGCAGGGCGATGGCGCTGGCCACGACCCACTGGAGCCAGAAGGCCCGTCCCAGAGAGACAGCTTGAAGGGGTCGAGGGGCCGCCAACAGAGAGGGGAGGTCAAAGTTCATAGGGAGGCTCCTACCATCTTATCTCTGGCCACTTGCCTTCTGTGCTTGACAGATGTTCCGCCGGCCTTCTATACTTCCTCCTGTAGCGATCCTTTCCTCCCTTTCCAGGAGGCAGTTCCTCCTGCATGAACCGAGACATTCACGATAGCCCTCCCGAGCGGAGCGTTGGTGTTAGCTCCCTGGTGGTCTCTCTCGCATCTCATCGTGACGGGTGTGCATGGCCAAGTATATCTTCGTGACCGGCGGAGTCGTTAGCTCCATCGGCAAGGGGATCACCGCCGCCGCCATCGGGCGGCTCTTGAAAAGTCGCAACGTCTCCCTCACCGTCCAGAAGCTGGACCCTTACCTCAACGTGGACCCGGGAACCATGTCCCCTTATCAGCATGGCGAGGTCTTCGTGACGGCGGATGGGGCGGAGACGGACTTGGACCTGGGCCACTACGAGCGGTTCATCGATACGGACCTCACCAAGTCCTCCAACGTCACGGCGGGGCAGGTCTACACGGCGGTCCTCAATAGAGAGCGGCGCGGCGACTTCCTGGGAGGGACCATTCAGGTCGTGCCCCATGTGACCAACGCAATCAAAGAGCGGATCCGTCAGGTGGCGGAGGAGGCGGGGGCGGAAGTCGTCGTGGTGGAGGTAGGAGGAACGGTGGGCGATATCGAGGGTCTGCCTTTCCTTGATGCTATCCGGCAGATCCGGAACGAACTCGGTCGCGACGACGTCGTCTTCGTTCACGTCACCTACTTACCTTATATAACCTCGACAGGGGAGCTCAAAACAAAGCCCACCCAGCACAGCGTGCGAGAGCTGCGGAGCCTTGGCATCCAGCCCGATGCCATCGTCGCGCGGAGCGAACACCCCGTCTCCGAAGACATCAAGGAAAAGATATCGCTCTTCTGCGACGTTCCGGCGCGTGCGGTGGTGCCCATGCCCACGGTGGACAGCATCTACGAGGTGCCGGTCATCCTGGAGGAGAGCGGCCTCGCGGAGTACCTGATGAGCAAGCTGGGCCTCCCAACACGACTCGACGCTGGCCGCTTGGCCGAGTGGCGAGAGATGGTCCAGCGCATCAAGATGCCCAATGAGTCCCTCACCATCGCCATTGTCGGAAAATATGTCCAACTCCACGACTCTTACCTCTCTGTTAAGGAGGCGTTGAACCACGCGGGGATCTTTCATGGTCTCAACGTGGACATCCAGTGGGTCCCCTCGGAAGAGATAGAGCAGGACGGCGGGGAGCACCTGTTGGAAAAGGCGCACGGGATCGTGGTGCCGGGAGGATTCGGGCGGCGGGGTATCGAGGGAATGGTCCGGGCGGCCCAATATGCGCGGGAGCGACAGGTCCCGTACTTGGGCCTCTGCCTGGGCATGCAGATCATGGTCGTGGAGTTCGCTCGCAACGTCCTCGGCTACCAGGGGGCCAACTCGACGGAGTTCGACATGGAGACTCCGTACCCGGTCATCCACCTGATGGAGGAGCAGGAGAGGGTGGAGAGCAAGGGCGGGACCATGCGCCTGGGCAGCTACCTCTGCACGCTGGTGCCGGAGACGGTGGCCGCCCGGGCCTACGGCGAGCCGACGGTGTACGAGCGTCATCGCCACCGATATGAGTACAATAACGAGTACCGGCCCCTCTTCCGCCGGTCTGGTCTTATCGATAGCGGGCGGTACGAGGAAAAGGACCTGGTGGAGATCTGCGAGATTCGAGGGCATCCCTTTATGGTTGGGACGCAGTTCCACGCGGAGTTCCGCTCTCGCCCCACGCGACCTCATCCCCTCTTCCGTGAGTTCGTGGCGGCGGCCAGGAAAGTCCTGCGGGAGGGCGAGCAGACTCCCCTCCCCCTGGAGCGAGCCCTAGGAGGCTAGGGAGGAGGGACATGCGGATATTCCTCGATACGGCGAACTTGGACGAGATCCGGCAGGGCGTGCGCTTGGGCGTCCTCAGTGGCGTGACCACCAATCCTTCCCTCGTCGCTCAGGAAGGGGTGAGCGACTTCCGAGAGCACATTCAGCGCATCTGCTCCCTGGTGGACGGCCCGGTGAGCGCCGAGGTGGTCAGCAAGACCGTCGAGGAGATGGTCGAGGAGGGGCGGGAGATCTCTTCGTGGGCCCCCAATGTGGCGGTGAAGCTACCGGTCACCGCGGCGGGCCTGGAGGCCACGGCCGTCTTGTCGCGGCAAGGGGTGGTCGTGAACCAGACCCTCTGCTTCTCGGTCAACCAGGCGCTGCTGGCGGCGCGGGCCGGCGCGTCCTACGTCAGCCCCTTCGTCGGCCGCCTCGATGATGTCGGGAACGACGGCATGCAGGTCGTGGCCGATGCCGTAAGCCTCTTTGAGAGGTATAATCTGAAGGCGCAGGTCATAGCCGCCAGCCTCCGCCATCCCATGCATTGCGTTCAGGCCGCGAAGGTGGGAGCGCCCATCGCGACCATGCCCTTCAAGGTCCTGATGCAGATGATCGAGCACCCCCTGACGGACGTTGGCCAGGCCCGGTTCCTTCGCGATTGGGAGAAGGTGCAGGCGAGTCGCGTTGTACGGTAGAGTCCGCCGCGAGGCTTCTTCCCCCGAAGCCTGCTCTGTCGATTCACGGAGGCCCTCGTTGCTCAGGGCCGACGGAGCCGTTCCTCCAACGAGCCGCTGAATAATTGAGAGGGATTCGGTCTCCGGAATCGGGGATTGGCGGGACTCGCGGGTCCCCTCTCTCCTTACTATCAATCATTACTTATCCGCGTTGGGAATAGCGGAGGGGTCAGAGGCGCGACAGGTTAAGTCCGCCGCTAGTGGAGGCGAACGGCAAGCGGAGCATCGGCGAGAGGGTTTCGAAACATCGAGCCTGGAACTTAGTTAGAAGGAGTGAGGACCGGAGCATGACCACGAACGAGATGGAGCAGGGGACGGCGCTACAGCAGGAGACGCGGGAGTCGGCGGTCAGCATCTCTGATCTGGAGGCGATGAAGCGGGAGAAGCTGGCGGAGGTGGCGGAGAAGCTGGGCGTCACCGGCTTCAGCACCATCCGCAGAGAGGAACTCGTCTACCGCCTTCTTCAGGTCTATGCCGAGCGCCAGGTGCCCGTCGTCGCCAGCGGCGTCCTGGAGATGACCGGCGAGGGTTACGGTTTCCTCCGCCACCGAAACCTGCGCCACGGCATGAACGACGTCTACGTCTCCCAGTCCCAGGTCCGGCGGTTCGGCCTCCGCACCGGCGACCTCGTCACGGGCCAGGTCCGCCCCCCCAAGAACGGCGAGAAGTACTACGGGCTCCTCCGCGTGGAGGACGTCAACGGCCTGGACCCGGAGACGGCTCGGGCGCGGCCACCCTTCGATACCCTGACCCCCATCTTTCCCAACGAGCTCATCAACCTGGAGGTGGAGCAGGGCGGGCTGTCCGCGCGCCTTCTCAACATGGTCGCCCCCATCGGCAAGGGGCAGCGCGGCCTCATCCTCTCCCCGCCCAAGGCAGGGAAGACCATGCTCCTCAAGCAGATCGCGAACTCCGTCGCCGCCAACCACCCCGAGATCCACATCCTGGTGGCCCTCATCGGGGAGCGCCCCGAAGAGGTCACCGACATGGAGCGCAGCGTCAAGGGGGAAGTCATCTCCTCCACCTTCGACGAACCTGTCGAGGAGCACACCCGCATCGCCGAGATCTGCCTGGAGCGCGCCAAGCGGCTGGTGGAGTCCGGGCGGGACGTCATCATCCTCCTTGACTCCATCACCCGTCTCACCCGGGCCTACAACCTGGCCGCCCCGTCCAGCGGCAAGACCCTCTCCGGCGGCATCGACCCGGTGGCCCTCTATCCGGCCAAGCACTTCTTCGGCGGGGCGCGGAACGTGGAGGACGGCGGCAGCCTCACCATCATCGCCACCTGCCTCGTCGATACCGGCTCCCGCATGGACGACGTCATCTACGAGGAGTTCAAGGGGACGGGCAACTGGGAAGTCCACCTGGACAGGAAGCTCTCGGAGAAGCGCGTCTTCCCCGCCATCGACATCGTCCGCTCCGGCACCCGCCGGGAGGAGCTCCTCCTGGACGAGCAGACCCTGAAGCAGGTGTGGCTCATGCGGCGCATGCTCTCCCTGATCACCGCGGGCTCCATGGACACCGCGGAGGCGACGGAGATCATCCTGGACAGGCTGGGCAAGACGAAGACCAACGCGGAGTTCCTGGCGACGCTGAGCAAGGAGAAACTCTAGCGGGGTGCTGAAAACGAGGAGCGCAGAGTCCCGAATTGTCATTGCGAGGAGCCCTTCCGTGGAAGGCCGACGAAGCAATCTGATGGGGAGAGCGGAGCGTCACCCCAGATTGCCACGGGCTTCGCCCTCGCAATGACATGCGCGCCGTTTTTCTCGCTCAGGACACGAGTGTTGCCGCCCCGTCGCTTGGCCCTGGGCTCCTTGAGCTGTCCATCCACCCTTGGTACGGAAGAGAGAGCAACAGAAGGGACTTTTCGCGACGAGTTTGGCGGAACGCGCAAAATTCGCCCCGCGGTGCTATTGACAAGCCTTTCCCCATCCCGTATAGTCCAGCACAATGCAGGCGTGCCTGCCAGCGCCCGCATGGTGAAGCGGTTGACGTAAGTGGCCGATCGGACTCTCTCTCGGATAGGGAAAGAGGCGTGTCTACCGCTTGACACGTGGGTGAAGCTCCACTAAGCTGAGACTAACTTTTTTGGCGGGCATGACGTTATACATTGAGGGCTTGGCGAGAAGAAGGAGGTGTCTAGTGCGGCGGAGAGACCGGTGGTTGGCCGGAAAGATAGATTGGATTCCTCCGTGCCCGCATCTTGCGACTTCATCTCCCGTTTGACAGCAGCATCGTGGATTCACACAACACTTCAAGAAGGGGGTCCCCAGTGAGAGCCAAGCTCTTTGCCGTTTTCGTTATCTTCACCTTGCTCGTGTCCCTGCTCCCGGCGGCTCCCGCCGGAGCGGCGACCACGGCCCTGGACTACGTGAAGCCCGCCAGCACCTTCACCAAGACGACGGGCTTCGCCAACGCCGACGCGACCGGGACGAACGTCCTCAAGTTCCGCGTCACCGACGACGACTTGAACCTGAACAAGGTTCTGGCAATCGCCGCCACCTCGCCACTCTTCATCGTGAGCCGGCCCTTCGAGATCGCGGAGACGGCCAACGGTGACGGCAGCTTCGACGTCGCCAACTCGCCCATCGGCGACGCCACCGGGGACGGGGTGGTGAACACCAACGACGTCCTGGTACGGAACCTCCAGGCGACGACCAACTTCACCCCCAACACCATCGCCGCGTCCACGGTCACCACGGTCTCTACCATTGCCTTCAACGCAGTGGCCAAACTGGATGAGGACGCGGCCCAAAGCGCCGACAACGGGTATATTATCGGCGCCACCGTGGCGGACCAGGTCGTCCAGGCTACTTTCCCAACCCAGCTGCGGGTCACGGCCACCATCGCTGGTTCCGGCACCTGGGATGTCTGGTTCAACGTGACGCGCGTCCATCCCAAGACGGGGGCGACCTCCGACATCACGGCTAAGGTAACAGGCCTCACCGCCACCGCCACCAACCAGTACCTGAGCGTGGACTACACGAGCGGCACGGGCACGACCGCGAGCCCCCACCCGGCGACCCTGGTCTCTGGCCCGCTGGCGTCCACAAGCGCCAATGCCCTCTTCATCAGCGCCTTCAAGAGCGTCAGCGTTCCCTCCGCTCCGACGGCTCTCACGGGCGCCATCGTGATAGATGAGACGGCCGACGGCGCCACCATCGACCTCCTCGTCCAGGAGACGGACACCATCGGCGTCAACTACGTCGCCTCTACCGAGAACGACACCGACAGCGGCACCACAACGTTCACCCAGACGGTGAAGGTGACCAGCACCTCCAACGCCACGGGCATCAGCGCCACCCTCTTCGAGACGGACACCACAACCGAGGCTGTCGACAAGATTAGCGGGAAGTACCAGCGGGCGGTCATGAACTGGGCCCAGTGGAAGAGCTATAAGACCCTTGCGCCCCAGACCGCCAAGGGCATCGCCCTCATCGATACCACCCTCCTGGGCCAGATCCTCGCCCGCAATGTGGTGGGCCCGACTATTGACGCCTTCCGGTTCAACGCTGGGGACAGCGTGACCACCCAGAACGTGACCGGCGTGCTGACGACTGCCACCACGCAGACCTTCACCTTGGGCGCCTCGGGGGACATCCTCCAGGACGCCTCGACGAGCGTGAATGGGACCTTGACCATCGCCGACTTTGCCTTCACGGGCGATAACGCCGGCCTAGTGACCAGCGTCGGGAGCGTGGACGCGGTGGCCCGGACGGTACCGGTGACCTTCACCTCTGACCCAAGCGTGGGTACGGGGACGAACAAGCTGACCATCGGTTATACGTTCACTCACAGCCTGGCACGCGTCGTCTCCGCTTTGAACACGGAGACGTCCGCTGGCGCGGCGGATCAGGTCACCAAGGGCGCGGACTGGATCACCAACTCCGTGCCTTCCACTGCTCTGAACCTGAGCACAAGCAGCAACACCTGGAAGGAGCTGTCCACCATCATTATGGGCGTGGCCGACGGGGACACGGTCACGGTCACGTACAGTGACGTCAACGGTGCGGCTCTGACCAAGACGGTGACCATTGACCTGGCCGCCCCCACCATCACCGGCGCCTCCCCGGCCAACGCCGCGTCGGTGAACACCACCACTCCCCTCCTCACCGCCCTGGTGAAGGATGTCGGGACAGGCTTCAGCACCACCAACCTGACTAGCTCCATCGTCGTGAAGCTGACCCCCTCGGGCGGCAGCGAGAGCACCCTCACCTACGGCGCCACGGGAGACCAGACCGCCGGCTTCACCATCACGGCGGTTCCCGGCACAGCCCTGGCGGTGACCACCGGCCACGTCTGGAAGGTGGAGGCCACCGACCTGGTAGGCAACAAGACCGTCACGGGCAGCCTGACCTTCGCCGTGGACAACGTGGCCCCCACCGTCTCCAGCGCCCTCACCGGCACCGGTGTCCGCCTGAAGGGGTCCGTCACTTCCGGCACGACAACGAGGGAGGTGTGGGAGGAGTTCAAGGACTCTAGCTGGATCAAGGTCACCATGACCGAGGGTATCAGCACTCCCGCGGCGTCAGCCCTCGACATCGCCGGCTCCAGCCCGGCGGCGGATGTAGCGGTGAAGAGGTACCTCGCGTTGCTGAGCGAGACGTGCGACCTGACGGACGCTACGTTCGACGAGGCGTGCGAAACGGCGGACCGGCGGAACCTGGTCTACCTGAAGGCGGCGGCGGCCCTGGCGGCCAACGCCGTGCCCAAGGTGACAATCGTCGGCGTCGTCGCGGACCTGGCGGGGAACAGCGCCCCGACTGGAACGGCCACGGGCGCCTCGGCCACGCCCACCGACTCCATCGCGCCCACCCTGACCGTCGGAACTCTCAGCAGGACCCTGGGCAAGAGCGCCGATACGGTCGTCATCCCGGTGACCTCCAACGAGGGACTCTTGGGCGCGGCCCCCGCCATCAGCGTGGGCACCACATGCCCAGGCACGCCTCTGTCCGTCGTCAGCACGGGCACCAACGCCTGGAGCGCCACCTACACCATCAGTACGCAGGCAGCCTTCCTCGCCTGCGCCAACGGCAGCGACATCGCAGGCAACGCGGCGACGCAAAAGACCTCTGCCTTTCAGGCTGACGTGACCGCGCCCACGGTGGCGAGCTGGGCGTTCGCTAACCAGGCCTCCCTGGAGACCGAGGACGTCCTCTTCCTGAACTTCACCTTCAGCGACGCCGCCGAGTACACCGGCGACACCCGCTTGAAGGTGACCGTCAGCAGCGCCACGCTGGAGGAGTTCACCGCCTTCGGCGGCACGCTGGTGAAGGCGGTCAGCCTGCCGGCGGCCCAGAGCAGCGACACCATCAGCCACATCTACGGCGTGCAGAACCTGCCACTGGGCTTCTACAAGCTCTCGGTCAAGGGCACGGACGAGGCGGGCAACGTAATGTCTGCCTTCGCCACCCGCGAGTTCAAGGTCGTCGCCCGTGCGCCGATAAGCGTGAACCTGAGCCCGGGCTGGAACCTGGTCTCCCTGCCCAGCCGGCCCTCGGACCCGGCCATCGACGTGGTCATGAAGAACCCCGACACGGGTGCGGTGCTGACCACCGTCGAGCGGGTCTACGCCTTCGATAACGACACGAAGGTCTGGAAGTTCTCCGCCTACAACGCCACGACCAGCATGTGGGAGGGCACCCTCACCCAGATCACGGACGGGGTCGCCTACTTCGTCCGCAGCACCTCCTTCGACCCGATCAAGTACCTGTCGGCGCCCTTCGACCCGCAGGCAGCCCAGCCCTCCTACCGGCTGACCAGGGGTTGGAACGCCATCGGCTTCAGCTCCCTCACCAAGGGGGCGACCGGGGCCAGCGTGGCGGGTTACCTCTCCACCCTGGGCGCCAAGTGGACCACGGTCCGGTCCTACGACCCGGCCAACGGCTACCAGACGGCCTACCCCAGTGGGGAGTTCACCGCCAACTTCACCGCTACTACCACCACTACCGCGGCGGAGGACACCAACGGGAACACCTTCTGCGGTAACCCCGCTGTGGCGGGTGACACCCGGACCGACGCCGTGAAGAACGCCGACCTAGTCGAGGACAGCAACGGCAACAACCGCTGCGACCCGGCCAAGGTGGTCAGTGTCGCGTCGGTGCTGGCAGGCCGGGGCTACTTCGTCTACGTCACGGACGACGTGGTGCTGGCCCCATAACCGGAACGGCTGAACAGAAGACTGGGACCTCAAAAGCTCCTCCCTCCCTCGCCAAGGGAGGGAGGAGCTTTTTTGTGGGAGGGGAGTCCCCGGTGGAGGAGGGCGAGTCCAGAGAGGGCGGAGCCCTCTCTCGCAGGGGTTACAGGAGGTGAGGGCTTGAGATGGTAAAGAGTGGACTGCTTCGCCTGGCTCTCGGGCTTGCCTTCCTGCTCCTGGCCTGCTCACCGGTCGTGAGCACCCAGGAGCCGCCTCCCTTCCCCGCCGTCTTCTGTGGAAGGGTCACCGTGGGAGGAGAGCCCCCGGCGGACGGGACGCAGCTCTCGGCCCGCGTGGGCGACTACGCGGCCTCGTCCGTGGCCATAGAGGGCGGCCGCTACAAGTTCCTCAACGTCTCCCCGCCCGGCAAGACCTACCTGGGCGAGAAGATCACCTTCCTGCTGGACGGGAGAGCCGCAGCGGAGACGGTGGCCTATCAGGCGGATACCTTCTACTGTGCGGGCATCGGCGGCAGCCAACAGGACTTCGATCTGACCTTTCCCGCTCTCGATACGCAGGGACGGAGCGAGCTCACGATCTGGGTGGCCTACGCCCTCTTCGGTCTCGCGATGTTGGCAGTGGTAGGGGCGGTGCTTTGGGCCTCAACCGTGCGCCGGCCGTCGGGAGACTAGCAGTCTGATGAAAAAGGGGAGTCCAGAGGGGCAAAGCCCGCCGCAGGCGGGTCGGGGGGTGTCCCCTACGTCCTTTCATCGACCTTCTAGTCGAAGGACTCGCCGGACCTTTGAGAGCGGGGCCTACCCTCTTGCGGTGTGCGGGGCTAGGATTTTCGGGCCTGAAGGACGACGACGCGAGTCTCCGTGGGAAGGCTCGTGGGGGTCACGGCGAGGCGAGGTTGGGCTTCCGCCTCTGGGACGCCCATCTCCCGAAGGAAGCGGTCCACGGGTTGAAGATGGGCTCCCAAGGCGTCTGTACGGAAGTGCATGGGGACGATGATCTTGGGCGCCAGGAGGCTCACCGCCTCCACGGCCGTCGTCGGCTCTAGGGTGCCGCCTCCGCCCACCGGGAGGAGAAGCACGTCCGCCCCGCCGAGCTGCTCGATCTGCGCCGCCGTGGGTATCTGGGTCAACGCACCAAGGTGGCAAAGGGTCACCCCGTCCATCTCGATGACGTAGGCGGTGTTGGAACTCCCCCGGCCCGTCTGGATGCCGAGAATAAAGACGCCTCGGATCTCGTACTCGCCTGGGCCCTGGAGGACGCGTCGAGCCGCCCGGACGGCTTGGAGGTTGCCGTGTTCCGGATGTTGGCCGCTGCTCGTGACGATGTCGGCGGAGAGGCCCTCCAGGGTCCCGGACTCCGGGCCGTAAGGGTCAGCGACGACCGTCACATCCTGGCCCTTGAGCCGAAAGCAGGAGAGACCGAAATAAGTCAGTTCCATGAGAAGCATCCTCTGCGGAGTGGGGCTTACCCCCTTGGGACGCTCACTCCGCCAAAGCTGACCTTCTGAACTACGAGCGAGTCCGTCTTTCGCACTAGCAGGGTGCTGAAAAACTCCTTCGACCATCCCCCTAACCCCCTTCCTGGCCAGGAAGGGGGAA
>JACQUM010000091.1 GCA_016210295.1 Chloroflexota bacterium
GCATGGGCCTGGACATCGGCATCATCCGCATCACCTACCTTGACCGTCCAAGAGGCATCACCTACGACTTCGCCTGGGAGATGGCCCAAGAGGCCAGCGTCAGCGGCTACATGCACGGCGAGGGCAACAACTGGGCCGGTTTCACCCAGCGCCAGGTGCTTGGGTTACTGGAGGACTTTGCCAACCGCCGGAATCTTCCCGACCTTGTCAAAGCGGACATCCTGGCCTGGCTCCGCTCCCTCCCCTGGGACGCCTGGGATGACGACCTGGATATCTCCGTAGCGCAGGACGATGACCACGACGCGATGATGGACGGCCCCAACGAGCAGGACGGCGGCCTCATCGAGCTCCACTTCAACTGGTAGCCTCCCAAGTGTTTACCCCCTGCCGCCCCTCCCTACCCTAACCGCGCCTCCTCGTGCTACCTTAGTGCTGCCTCCTCGCCTTCCAGCCTTGTCGCGGGGGGGCCTGGGGAGCCTGCCCCGAGTCCCCCGAAGGGCCTGTCCTGAGCTGAGCTTGTCGAAGGGAGGGTGAGGATGAAAATCACAAAGCCTGTGGCCACAATGGCTGATGTCGCCTGTCCCAAAACAATTACCGGAGAGGCCCCTCGTTTAGCTACAAAAGACCCTGAAGGAAACGAAAAAATCGCAAAACAAATACAATTGTAAGTAAGCCCCCATGCGCATCCTCCACTTCGCCGACCTCCACATCGGAGTCGAGAGCTACAGCCGGACAGACCCCGCCACCGGCCTCCCCACCCGCCTCCACGACACCCTCCGCGCCTTCGACGAGCTGGTGGACGCCGCCATCGCGGAGGACGTGGACCTCGTCCTCTTCTGCGGCGACGCCTACAAGAGCCGCGACCCCTCCCAGACCCACCAGCGGGAGTTCGCCAAGCGCATAGCCCGCCTCGTCCAGGCCCGCGTCCCCGTCTTCCTCCTCACCGGCAACCACGACCTTCCCAACGCCTTCGGACGCGCCACCGCCCTCGAGATCTTCCCCACCCTGGAGGTCCCGGGCGTCACCGTCGCCTCCCGCCCCGCCACCTATCGGGTCGAGACCAAGGGCGGCCCCGTCCAGGTCGTCGCCCTGCCCTGGCTCCGCAGGAGCGCCGTCCAGACCCAGGAGGAGGCGCGCGGCCTCTCCTTCGAGCAGACCAACGACTACATGCAGGCCTCTCTGGCGGAGATGGTTCGGCGCGAGGCGGCGACCCTCGACCCCGCCCTGCCCTCCCTGCTGGCGGCCCATGTGACCATATCCAGCGCCAAGCTCAGCTCCGAGCGCTCCATGATGCTGGGCACCGACTACATCCTCCTGCCCAGCCAGCTCGCCCTGCCGGAGTTCGACTACGTGGCCCTGGGACACGTCCACCTGCACCAGCGGCTGTGGGACGCGCCCCCCTTGGTCTACGCGGGCAGCCTCCATCGCGTGGACTTCAGCGAGGAGGGACAGCCCAAGGGCTTCTGCCTGGTGGAGCTCGCCCCTTCGAAGCCCCGAGGCGAGCGCCTGGCCGACGTGACCTTCCGCGAGGTGTGGAGCCGGCCCTTCGTCACCATCGATGTCAACGTTCCCCCCGGCGACCCAGACCCCACGACCACGGTTCTCCGCGCCATCGGCCGGAAGCAGGTCCGCGACGCCATCGTGCGGGTTCTGGTCCGATTGCCCGAAGGCCTCCGAGGGCGTTTCCAGGAGAGCGAGGTTCGGAAGGCCCTGGCGGAGGCCCACTACGTCGCCGCGCTGGCGGTGGAGGTGGAGCGGGACGCGCGAACCCGCTTGGGCCGGGGACTGCGGGTCGAGGGGCTCGGCCCCCTGGAGGCCCTGGATCTCTACTTCGATGCCCGGCAGACATCTCCTCAGCGGCGGGAGGTGCTTCTGCGCTACGCCCGGCAGCTCCTGTCCCCTGGCGAGGCCGACGCCGCCTTGGGTGAGTTGACCATGCGCGTGGCGGCCTCGCTAGATGAGCGAAAGGGCGCTTTTGCCCTTCGCCAGAAGGTGTTCGTCGAGGAGCAGGGTATCTCGCCCAAGGAGGAGTGGGACGGCCGCGACGAAGAAGCGGTCCTCGTCGTCGCCTTCTTAGAAGGACGAGTGGTGGGGACGGGGCGCCTATTGATGGAGGGGGGCCAAGCCCGCATCGGACGGATGGCGGTGGAGGCGGAGTTGCGGCGGCGGGGCATCGGAGCGAAGGTGCTGGCGCTGCTGGAGGAGGAGGCGCGACAGCGCGGCCTTCGGCGAGCAGTCCTCCACGCCCAGACCTACGTGAAAGACTTTTACGCCGCCCGCGGATACAAGGAGGAAGGAGAGACCTTCCTGGAGGCGGGCATCGAGCACGTCGCCATGACCAAGGACCTTCAGCGGGGCTGACTTCCCCCCGTGCGGGCCTCCACGCCGGCGAGGTGCTCCAGCACCTTGACCAAGGCCTGCGTCCCCTCATCGCCCGCGGAGGCCTCCAGGGATCGAAAGAGCTGGTGGACGAGGCTCGCTGAAAAGAGAGGGACGCGGAGTTCCTCTGCCGCCTCCAGGACGAGCCGCAGGTCCTTCTGCTGGAGCCTGACCATGAACCCCGGGGCGAAGTCTCCCCTTAGCATCCGTGGGCCCAGGTTCTGGAGCTGCCAGGAGTTGGCCGCCCCGCTCGTCACAACCTCCAGGCACTTCTCCATGTCCAGCCCCGCTCGGGCGGCGAAGACGAGTCCCTCGCAGGCGGCGAGCAGGTTCCCCACCACGATGATCTGGTTCACCAGCTTGGTTGTCTGGCCCGCCCCGCTGGGCCCCATATGGACGATCTTCTTCCCCACCGCCTGAAGGACGGGGAGGGCTCGCTGGAAGGCGGCCTCCTCGCCGCCCACCATGATGGTCAGCGTCCCCTGGACGGCGCCCCAGGAGCCGCCGGTCAGCGGCGCGTCCAGGAAATCGCCTCCCTTCTGCTTGAGCGCCTCAGCCACCTCCCGGGCGACCTTGGGAGAGATGGTGCTGGTGTCGATGACCAGGGAGCCGGGGCGGATGCCCTGGACCACGCCGTCAGGGCCCAGGACGACCTGCTGGACATCGGACGAATCGGTGACGCAGATGAGGGTGATGTCTGCCTGCTCTGCCACCTGCCGAGGAGAACCGGCGATTGCGGCACCGTGGGGAGCGAGCTCCTCGGCGCGAGCACGGGTCCTGTTGTAGACGACGAGTTGGAATCCCGCCTTGAGGAGGTTTCGCGCCATGGGCATCCCCATGATCCCCAGGCCGATGAACCCGACCCTCTTACTCATCGCCAACCTCCTTCCTTGAGTTGCTTTTGGAAAGGTAGCGGAGCCGAGGGGCGAGGACAAGAGGCTCCTTGACCGCCCTCCTGCTCCATCCCTATACTGACTCCGTTATGCGAAAGGATTTGATGGATATCCTGGCGTGCCCGGTGTGCAAGACGCCCCTGGAGTTGACGGTGGAGGGAGACGAGGGAGACGAGGTCATCCAGGGGGCTCTGCGTTGCTCCAACTGCGGCGATGTCTATCCCATTCGGGACCGGATTCCCAACCTCCTGCCCAAGGCGATGCGGGGATAGGAAGGGCGAGGAACGTCTGTGAAAGACGCGAAGGCGACGACGCGAGCTGAGCGACGTGAGGAGCGGCGTCGAAAGTCCCGCGAGATGAAGAAAAGCGGCAAGGGATTTGTTTCCAGCGTCCGTAGTGCCCTCCTCAAACGCCTGCGCGAGCAGGAAGAAAAAGGGAAGCGTCAGAGTTCGAGCTAGCGCCCAGGGGAGGGACACAAGGGGGGCGGGCGGCCCCCCTTCTTTGTTTCTATTTCTGACTAGACGCGGTGGCAGGCGACCCAGTGGTTGGGACTGACCTCCCGCCACTCCGGATCGACCTGGTTGCATATATCGATGGCGATGGGGCACCGGGTGTGGAACCGGCACCCAGACGGGGGATGCAAGGGGCTGGGGACGTCTCCCAAGAGGACGATGCGCTCCCGTTTGCGCTCCACAGAGGGATCGGGGATGGGGACGGCGGACATGAGCGCCTTGGTGTAGGGGTGGAGCGGGTTCTCGTAGAGCTCCTCCCGGCTGGCGATCTCCACAATCTTGCCCAGGTACATCACCGCCACCCGGTCGCTCATGTGGCGCACGACGGAGAGGTCATGGGCGATGAAGATGAAGGTGAGGTCGAACTGCGCCTGGAGGTCCTCCAGGAGGTTGAGAATCTGCGCCTGAATGGAGACGTCCAGGGCGGAGACCGGCTCGTCGCAGATGATCAGGCTGGGCCGGACCGCGAGCGCTCGCGCCACGCCGATGCGCTGGCGCTGCCCGCCTGAGAACTCATGGGGATACCGGTCGGTCATCGCCGCGTTAAGGCCGACGGTCTGGAAGAGGTCCCGCACTTGGTCGCGGAACTCTCCGCGGCCCTTGACCAGCTTGTGGACGATCATGGGCTCCCCGACGATGTTGCCGGCGGTCATGCGAGGGTTCAGAGAACTGTAGGGGTCTTGGAATACCATCTGGATACGCCGGCGGATCAAGCGAAGATCCTTGCCTTTTATCTTCGTGACGTCCTGGCCCTCGTAGATGACCTGCCCAGCCGTCGGAGCGTAGAGGCGGATGATAGCGCGTCCAGTCGTGGTCTTTCCACACCCGGACTCGCCCACCAAGCCCATGGTCTCGCCCTTTCGGACGAAGAAGCTGATGTCATCGACGGCCTGAACGTTCGCGATGTGCCGAGGAAAGACTCCCCGGGAGTAGACCGGGAAGTACATCTTGAGGTTATTGACCTCGAGGATCTTGTTGTCCGTCTGCATGGGTGCCGCCCTCCTTAGGCTCTGGAGGCCTTTGCTACCGTCAGGTCTGCCCAGCACGCCTTGCGGTGGTCTTCTTTTCCAGTCACGAGGTCGAAGGACGGGTATTCGACGCCACAGATGTCCATGGCGTAGTGACAGCGGGGTCGGAAGGGGCACCCCGGTGGGAGGTTGACCAGGTCCGGCGGCTGACCCTCGATGGGCACGAGCTTCTCCTTCCTCGGCTCGTCCAAGCGAGGCACAGAGGCGAGGAGCCCCCGCGTGTAGGGGTGCTGAGGATTAGCGTAGATTTCCTCTGCAGGTCCGGCCTCAATGATCCGGCCCGCATACATGACATTCACCCAGTCGGCGTACCGGGCCACCACGCCGAGGTTGTGGGTGATGATGATGATAGCCGTATGCAGCTCCGTGTTCAGCCGGCGCATCAACTCGAGGATCTGGGCCTGGATGGTCACGTCCAAGGCTGTGGTGGGCTCGTCGGCGATGAGAAGCTTGGGTTCGCAGGAAAGGGCCATGGCGATCATCACGCGCTGGCGCATGCCTCCGCTGAACTGGTGGGGGTATTCGTCAAGGCGGCGCGCAGCCTCGGGAATGCCCACCAGATCCAGCATCTCCATCGCCCTTCGCCGGGCGGCCTCTCCTCTCAAGCCCTTGTGGGTCTCAAGGGTTTCGGTGATCTGTCGGCCTATGGTGAGCACCGGATTGAGGGAGGTCATCGGCTCTTGGAAGATCATGGCAATCCGGGCGCCGCGGACGTTGAGCATCTCGCTTTCATCCACTTTGAGAAGGTCTTCTCCCTCAAACAAGACCTCGCCTCCCACTATCTTGCCGGGAGGCCACGGGATGAGCCGCATGACCGACAGGGCGGTGACGCTCTTGCCGCAGCCGCTCTCCCCCACGACGCCAACGATCTCCCCTTCGTGAACGGCGTAGCTGACCCCGTCCACGGCCTTGACAGTGCCCTCCATGGTGTAGAACTGAGTCCTGAGGTTCTTGATGTCTAAGACCGTATTAGCCAAAACCCCCCTCCTCGTTCTTGCAGGATGAGCGATGCCAAGCTGGGGAAGAGGAGACTCGAACTCCTACGCCTTGCGGCACATGATCCTAAGTCATGCTCGTCTACCA
>JACQUM010000092.1 GCA_016210295.1 Chloroflexota bacterium
AAGTCAATGTCGCTGCGCGCGCCGTCAGAGACCTTGTGGGCGGCGGCGGCGTAGACGAAGCGGTCCGCGCCGACCTCGAGGGGATTGTCCACCTCGATGCGGACGCCTGTTCGTATTCCCGGCTCCACCACGAGGGCCGTGGTGTTGAAGTACTGGCGGCACGTCTCCTCATAGGTGGCGGTCAACGGCGGGACCACGCTGGAGATGATGGCCGAGTCGATCTGGGAGGGCTCGATCTTCCGGTGGGGGAGCAGGTTCAGGAGGAGGGCACCGAACTCGTCGGGCATTTTGTGGACATCGGTGTAGAAACGCCAGCTACCGACCATCCGCTCTCCATCAAAGATGCCGAACACGGTGTTGGTGTTGCCGATGTCAATAGCCAGCAGCACGGTGCGATCTCCCTTGGCGAAGGCTATTATACCCCCAGAAAGGAGCCTCTCACCGGTCATGCCTGCTCAAGGTTCCTCGGCCCACCATGAACGGGTCTGAGTCACCCTAAGCCTTTCACTCTGTCATTCTGCGGGAGCCCGCCTGCGGCGGGCGACCGAAGAATCTCGTTCAGGGTAAACTCCGCGAAGGGTTTAGGGATAGCTAGCCCGCTCGCCCTGGGCTTGTCGCAGGGCGAGCGGATTGGGTTGCTTCTCCGCTCATGCTGAGCCTGTCGAACCATGAGCCCGCCTTCACCTTTCTTCGTGCCGAGGGCGAACAGGCTGGTGCACATGTGTGATGCGTGGCACTTCCAGAGCGGGGCTCCCTTTTCGCTTGCCCCGTAGCTAGCCTCGTGCTAGACTGCTGCGAGGAGCCTCGACACCCCAGGGAAGAACAGAGGGGGATACCCATGCCGCAACACGATGTCTTGGTCATTGGGGGCGGGCTGGCAGGCATGCGCGCCGCCTACAAGGCAAAGAGCCTCGGCGCCGACGTGGCCCTCCTCTCCAAGGTGTACCCCACACGAAGCCACTCTGCCGCCGCTCAGGGCGGCATCCAGGCGGCCATGACCTCGGAGGACTCGTGGGAGACCCACGCCTTCGACACGGTGAAGGGAAGCGACTATCTGGGCGACCAGGACGCCATCGAGATCCTCTGTCGAGAGGCCCTGGACGACATCATCGAGCTGGAGCACCTGGGGGTCATCTTCAATCGGACCCCCGAGGGCCGGATCGACGCCCGCGCCTTCGGGGGCACCTCCTACAAGCGGACCTGCTTCGTCGCTGACCAGACTGGGCAGGTCCTCCTGCACGTCATGTGGGAGCAACTTGTGGGCCTGAATGTGAAGTCCTACGAGGAGTGGTTCGTCACCCACCTCATCGTTGAAGACGGCCGCTGCGCCGGGTGCGTCGCCCTGGAGATTCCTACGGGACGTTTGGAGGTGTTCCGGGCCAGGGCGGTCGTCCTCTGTACCGGTGGCCTGGGGCAAGTCTACCAGCCCTCCACCAACGGCCTCGCCGTCACCGCCGATGGCCTCGCCCTGGCCTACCGCGCTGGGGCGACCCTCATGGACATGGAGATGGTCCAGCACCACCCCACCACCCTCAAGTCCAATGGCGTCCTCATCACCGAGGGGGCCCGCGGCGAAGGCGCTTTCCTCATCAACTCCAAGGGCGAGCGCTTCATGGAGAAGTATGCCCCGAAGATGAAGGATCTGGCCTCCCGGGACGTGGTCTCCCGCTCGGAAACAATAGAGATTCGGGAAGGGCGAGGCATGGACGGCTGCGTCCTGCTCGACCTGCGCCACCTGGGGCCGGAGGTCGTGTTCAAGAAACTCAGCCAGATCCACGAACTGGCCCGCGACTATGCCAACGTAGACGTGCTGAAGGAGCCTCTTCCCATCCGTCCTGGCTACCACTATCTCATGGGCGGCGTCAAGACGGACGTGGACGGCCGGACGTGGGATGCCTCCGGCGGGCGTCGCTGGCAGGGCGTCGAGGGGCTCTTCGCCGCCGGCGAGTGTGCCAACGTCAGCGTTCACGGCGGCAACAGGCTCGGCGGGAACTCTTTGATGGATACGGTGGTGTACGGCCGCCGCTCCGGTGCCGCCGCCGTGGGGTACGCCCGCTCCGTGGACTGGGTGGCGGTGAACGAGGATGCCTATAAGGAGCAAGAGCGCCGCAAGATCAAGGCCATCTTCGATAAGCCACCTGGGCTTCGTGCGGCGGACCTGCGCCAGGAGATGGGAACGGCCATGGACGACGGCATCGCCGTTTTCCGCGATGAGGAGAGCATGGGCAACGCCCTGCGGACGGTGCGGTCCCTCAAGGAGAAGTCCTCCTCCGTCTCCGTCCACAACAAGGGACACGTTTTCAACACGGACCTCCTCTCCGTGCTGGAGATGGGCTACATGCTGGACGTGGCGGAGGTGGTCGGCGTGAGCGCCCTGAACCGCAAGGAGAGCCGCGGCGCCCATGCCCGCACCGACTACCCCGAGAGGAACGACGCCGAGTGGCTGAAGCACACTCTGGTCTCCTGGACCCCGGAAGGGCCCCGCCTCGACTACCTACCCGTGACGCTGACCCGGTGGGAGCCGCAAAGGAGGACCTACTAAATGCGAGCCACTCTCCGCGTCCGTCGCTACGACCCCGAGACCCAACCCACCCCGACCTACAAAGAGTACCCGGTCGATCTGCCGCAGTATGGGACTGTCCTGGACGGTCTGCTGGATGTTCGGGACAGGCAGGATGGGACCCTTTCCCTGCGCTGCTCCTGCCGGAGCGCCATCTGCGGCTCCTGCTCCATGCGGATCAATGGCGAGGCCCGCCTGGCGTGCAAGACCCTGGTGAACAAGATAGCCTCCCCGGGCGAGACGATCACCGTGGAGCCCATGGGGAACATGCCGGTCATCAAAGACCTCGTCGCGGACATGACTCTCTTCTGGGATAAGGTGCGGGCCGTGGAGCCGTACCTGCAGCCCGTGGGGCCCGCTCCCGAAAGAGAGTACCTGGTCTCCAACGAGGCCATGGAGAGGCTCACCGTCGCCATGAACTGCATCATGTGCGGCGCATGCGTCTCCGACTGCACCGTGCTGGAGGTGGACAAGACCTTCCTCGGTCCGGCGGCCCTCGCCAAGGCCTACCGCTTCGTGGACGATCCCCGAGACGGCAGGAAGATGGAGCGGCTGGAGAAGTATACTCAGACTTCCGGCATCTGGGACTGCACCCGCTGCAACATGTGCGTCCAGGTCTGTCCCAAGGGCGTCGCGCCCATGGAGCGGATCATGCAAGTCCGCTCCATGGCGATGGAGGCGGGGTTCAACAAGACCAGGGGGGCCCGCCACGCCAGCGCTTTCGCGGAGATCGTCAAGGAGAGCGGGCGGCTGGACGAGATGGGTTTGGCACTCAAGACCTACGGCTTCTTCAAGGCAGGCTTCACGCTCACTGGCATCGGCCTCCGGGCCTTCTTCCGCAACAAGCTCCCGCCGCTCTTCCACAGACCCATCGCCACGGCTGAGAACGTCCGCCGGCTCTTCCGGCGACTGGGGGTGTGAGCATGCGCTACGCCTTCTGGCCAGGCTGCGTCTCTCGGGGCGGCTGCCCGGAGCTCTACCCTGCGGCGCTGGCCGTCGCCGAGAAGGTCGGTCTGGACCTGGTGGAGCTGGATCAGGCCACCTGTACGGGCGCAGGTGTCATCGGAGAGCGGAGCGAGGAGCTGGTGGACGCTCTCAACGCGCGCACCTTCGCCATGGCGGAACAACTCGGCCTGGACACTATCATGACCATCTGCTCCACCTGCCAAGGTGTCATGAGCAGCGTCAACTATCGGCTCAGGGAGAACCCTGCATACCGCGAGAAGATCAACGGCCACCTTCGGGATGAGGGCCTCTCCTATAAGGGGACCGTGCGAGTCACTCACATGATGTGGGCGCTGGTGGAGGAGCTGGGCTTGGAGAAGCTGGCCAACCTCGTCACCCATCCCCTGCGCGGCGTGAAGGTGGCCCCCTTCTACGGCTGCTATATCCTTCGGCCTCGCTACGTCCTTGGCTTCGACGAGCACCCCCATCGCCGGGAGTACCTGGAGAGGATCATCGAGGTCCTGGGGGCGGAGGCGGTGGACTACTCCGGCAAGTGGAGGTGCTGCGGCTTCCCCATCATGACCATCAACGAGTCGAACGGGCTCCGCATGGTGGCCAACCACACGCTGGAAGCCAAACAGAAGGGCGCCCACGTCTTGGTGACGCCGTGTCCCCTGTGCCACCTCAACCTGGACGAGTTCCAGCCTCGGGCGGCGGGCCAGGCGGGCAGGCCCATCAACCTTCCCGTGCTCCACCTTCCCCAGCTCATCGGGGCCGCCATCGGCTTCAACGCGAAAGTTCTGGGCTTGCGACGCCACATCGTCTCCACGGAGCCCTTCATCCAGATGACGGGGATTCCACGAGGCTAGCCACTCCTCTAAGACCTGACAGCCGTGCTCAGGGTTATTGAAGCTCGGCAAGGCTCTTGTGTCAGCCTGAGCCCAGTGGTAAGTGTGATAATTCCCCCTGGAGACACTTAGCAGAGTGATGAAAAACGCATTTCGACCATCCCCCTACCCCCTCCCCTTCGGCAGGCTCAGGGCATGCCTGGCCAGGAAGGGGGTAGAAATAGTATCTGGGGGTCACCCCCAGGCCCCCGTCGAAGGGGCTTCGTCCCTCTGGACTCCTCTTCCTGCCATCTCGTTAGAGGCGCGAGTGCACCGGGTCTGAGGATGCGATGATGGACTGCTGCTCGGTCAATGGCCTCGCCGAGGAGTTCAACCGCTCCTACGTGCAGGGCGAGCTCCGTGCTTACCGAAGGAAAGGCCTGGACAAACGCGCCAGGACCCTTGTCGAATTCCTGCAAGCCCAGGGCCTCCAGGGCCGCAACCTCCTGGAGGGCGGCTACGGGATCGGGGCGTTGCATCTGGAGCTGCTCAGGGCCGGCGCGGCGTGGGTGGTGGGTGTAGACGTCTCCCCCTTCAGCAGGGAGGCGGCGACGGAGCTGGCGGAGGAGATGGGCCTCCAAGATCGCGTCGAGCACCGAGTGGGGGATTTCGTGGCACTGGAGGGGGAGGTGGCACCAGCCGACATCGTCCTCTTGGACCGCGTCATCTGCTGCTACCCTGATGCGACGGCTCTGGTATCGGCCTCCGCGAGTCACGCGAGGCTCTTCTACGGCCTCACCTATCCGCGAAACGTCTGGTGGATCAGATGGGGAGTCGTCGCGATGCGCGCCTTTCTGGCGCTCCGGCGGAGTGCCTACCGTCCCTTCCTCCATCCGCCGGAGAAAGTCAAGGCTATCGTTGCCTCTCTCGGTTTCGGCGAAGTTTTTCGCTCACGCTCGGGCCTTTGGGACATCGTCGTCTTCCGGCGCCAGGCCGCCCCAGGAGCCTGAGAACGAGAAAGGGGCTACTCCCTGGCGGGCGGCCCCTCCCTTCTATGTCTATGGCCTCTTTCGTTAGGCCAGCGCCTTGTCGAGGGCCTTCATGGCGTTGATTTGCTCGCGGACGGCCTGGGCAGAGCGCGTCAGTTCCGTCTTCTCCTCGGGGCTCAGAGCGATTTCGATGACCTTCTCCACGCCGCCAGCCCCCAGGACCACAGGGACCCCGATGTACAGGTCATGTATCCCGTACTCTCCCTCGAGGTAGGCGATGCAGGG
>JACQUM010000090.1 GCA_016210295.1 Chloroflexota bacterium
CTGGGGGACACCCCCAGACCCCCGGCAAAGGGACGAAGTCCTCTGCACTTCCTATGGTGCTTCTTTATCCTACTCCTCTGATTCTTCTACTCGTGAATGCTCTTCTAACGCGGACGTAGATGGCGGAAAGAAAACCTCAGTCAGGCAAAGTCAAAGCTAATCTGATTTCATCGGGTGGAGGATCCCCAAGCACGGTTGACTGCACATAAACCCCATCAATCAGCGGGCGACTACCCAGCTCATCCATCTCTTCGCTCCTATAAAGTGGATAGCCCGGGCTCCCATATTTCCTATCTATACGCAAAGTGAACTTTATTTCACGCACTTTTAGGCTCCTTTCGGCAGACAAAATCTCGCAAAGACTCTACTGTGGGCAGTCTACCCCACTCCCTTCAGGAAGTTCCGCAGCAGGTCTTTGCCCACGGCGGTCTTGATGCTCTCGGGGTGGAACTGGACCCCCTCCACGGGGAGCCTCCTGTGGCGGACGCCCATGATGATGCCCTTCTCCGTGCGGGCGCTGACCTCCAGGTCGGGGCGCAAAGAGTCGGGCTGGATGGCCAGGGAGTGGTAGCGGATGGCCTCGAAGGGGTTGGGCAGGCCGCGGAAGACGCCCTTGCCGTCGTGGTGGATGAGGGAGGACTTGCCGTGCATGATCTCCCCCGCCCCCTTCACCACCCCGCCGAAGGCGTAGCCGATGCACTGGTGGCCCAGGCAAACACCCAGGACGGGGACGCCCTTGGCGGCGAAGTGGCGGATGGCGTCGTTGGAGACGCCGGCGTGCTCGGGGCTGGAGGGGCCGGGGGAGACGACAACCTACTCCGGGCGCAAGGCGTCCAGCTCCTCCAGGGTGGCCTGGTCGTTGCGGACGACGATGACCTCCGCGCCCAGCTCGCTGAGGTACTGGTAGAGGTTATAGGTGAAGCTGTCGTAGTTATCTATGAGGAGGAGCAACCCTCACCCCCTTTGTCCCCCTCTCCCAGCGGGAGAGGGGCAGAGAAATATAGAAGCGGGGGCAGATCCCCCGCGCCCTCTGCCAAAGGGGGCCCTGCCCCTCTGGACTCCCCCGATGGGTTGAGAAGGCCGCTTGCCGAGGTACGAAGTCAACCCTCACCCTCCTTCGACAGGCTCAGGACGGGCCTGGCCCCCTCTCCCTTGGAATGGGAGATGGGGAGAAAGAGGTAAGGTCTGGGGGACACCCCCATCCGCCTGCGGCGGACTGGCAGAGTCCCGACAAATCGGGACTCTGCGCTTCCCGGCGGAGCGAGTCGGCAGTGCATGGCTGTCCCGCTAGTGCCGGGCCCGCGAGGGGCGGCGGGCCGCCGTCTGCTCCTCTGCCTCGGAGATGGCGCGGAGGAGAGCCTGCGCCTTGTGCTGGGTCTCCTGGTACTCTCTCTCCGGCACGCTGTCGTAGACGATGCCTCCCCCGGCCTGGACGTGGGCTATCCCGTCCTTCACCACCATGGTGCGGATGGCGATGGCGGTGTCCATGTTGCCGGAGAAGCTGAAGTATCCGACGGCACCGGCGTAGAGGCCCCGCTGGTGGGGCTCCAGCTCCGCGATGAGCTCCATAGCCCGCACCTTGGGCGCGCCGGAGACCGTGCCTGCCGGGAAGCAGGAGCGGAGGGCGTCGTAGGCGGTCAGCTCCGGACGCAGCCGCCCCGTCACGTGGGAGACGATGTGCATCACGTGGGAGTAGCGTTCCAGCTCCATGAGCTGGGGGACCCGCACGGTGCCGGGGACGCTGACGCGGCCCACGTCGTTCCGGCCCAGGTCCACCAGCATGATGTGCTCCGCCCGCTCCTTCTCGTCGGCCAAGAGCTCGGTGGCCAGGGCCTCGTCCTCCCCCTCGGTGGCGCCCCGGGGGCGGGTGCCGGCGATGGGGTGGTAGTCCAAGAGGCCGTCCTCCACCCGGACCAGCATCTCCGGCGAGGAGCCCACGACGTGGAAGTCGCCGAGGTCGAGGAAGAACATGTAGGGCGAGGGGTTCAGGGCCCGCAGGGAGCGGTAGATATCGAAGGGGGCGGCGCTGGTGGGACGCCGGAACCGCTGGGACAGGACGACCTGGATGCACTCGCCCTCGAAAATATACCGGCGCAGCTTGGAGACGGCGGCCTCGTACTCTTGTTGCGTGAAGTTGGAGGTCACCGGGCTGTCGTGGTGCGAGGCGTACCGAGGGGGTGGAGTGGGGAGGGGAATTGGGTCCTCCAGGCGGGCGGCGAGGCGGTCTATGCGCTCAGTGGCCTCGCGGTATGCCCTGGCGACGGCCTGCCCTGATCCGCCGATGGCGGACGAAGGGTCGCCGTCCACATCGGCGTGGCTGACGATCTTGATGACGTGCTGGACGTGGTCGAAGACGAGGAGGGTGTCGCAGAAAAGAAAGAGAGACTCGGGAAGGGAAAGGGGGTCGGGCGCTCCGGTGGGGATGCGAGGCTCGAAGTAGCGCACCGCGTCGTAGGCGAGGTATCCGACGGCCCCGCCGATGAAGCGGGGCAGACCCGAGACGGTGACGGCTTTGTAGCGAGAAAGCTCTTTCTGGACGAGGGGCAGGGGATCGACGGGGCCTGCCAAAGTCCCGGGGCCGGTGGCCAGGACTCTGGACGGGTCGGTGCCGATGAAGGAGTAGCGGCCCAGCCGCTCCCCGCCTTCCACGCTCTCCAGAAGGAAGGAGGGGGCCTGGCGGGCCACCTTGAGATAGGCGGAGACGGGCGTCTCTAGGTCGGCGGGGATGGTGCGGTAGACGGGGACCAGGTTCCCCTGCCGGGCGAGGGACCTCACTTCGTCGATGCTTGGATGGTAGTCCATCGCGTTTCCTTCTACACGCTACACGTACTGGCTGATGTGGAGGCCATCGCGGACCTCCCGCATGGTCTCCTCGGCGATGGCCTTGTGGCGCTTCGTCCCCTCCAACAGGGCCTCGCGGACAAGGTCGGGGTGCTGCTCGTAGGACCGTCGGCGCTCGCGGATGGGCTCCAGGAGCTCGTTCAAGCGCTGGGCGAGAATGCGTTTCACCTCCACGTCCCCCACTGTCCCCTTCCGATAGCGCTCCTTGAGCTCGCTCACTTCGTCGGCGTGGGGGTCGAAGGCGTCCAGGTACATGAAGACGGGATTGCCCTCCACGTGGCCCGGGTCGGTGGGGTGGATGCGGGTGGGGTCGGTGTACATGCGGCGCACCTTCTCCGTCACGACCTCCTCGGGATCGGAGAGGTAGATGGCGTTGTCCAGGCTCTTGCTCATCTTGGCCTGGCCGTCTATGCCGACCAGCCGCGGGACCCTCCCCACCAGGGCCTCGGGGATGGGGAAGACCTCGCCGTAGCTCCGATTGAAGCGGCCCGCCACCTCGCGGGTGAGCTCGATGTGGGGGAGCTGGTCCTCCCCCACCGGGACCAGGTGGGCCTTGGGCAGGAGGATGTCCGCCGCCTGGCTCACCGGATAGGTGAAGAAGGTGACGGTGACCTCCTGGGCCTTGAACTGGCCCATCTCGCCCTTGAGGGTGGGGTTCCGCTGGAGGCGGGGCAGGCTGACCAGGGTGCCCAGGAGCAACGCCAGCTCGGCGTGCTCGGGCACGTAGCTCTGCACGACGAAGCTGCTTTTCTCGGGGTCCAGGCGCACGGCGAGCCAGTCTAGGGTCACCTCCACCACCGACCGGCGGATGCGGGGGATGTCGTCTATGTGGTCGCCCAGGGCCTGGTAATCGGCGATGAGGAAGAAACACTCGTACTCATCCTGGAGCCGCACCCAGTTCTCCAAGGCGCCGGCGTAGTGGCCGAGGTGGAGGGCCCCGGTAGGACGCATCCCCGTTAGAATCCGCCGTCGCACGCCGTCTCCTTCCTCCCTCTCCGGTCTCTAGGAGACGCCGGCCAGCTTGGGAATGCGGGCCATGGCCTCCAGGATCTGGCTCTCCGGATAGGCGTAGTCTTCCAGCCGCCCGGCGAAGTGCTCGTCGTAGGCGGCGAGGTCGAAGTAGCCGTGGCCGGAGAGGTTGAACAGGATGACTCGCTGCCTCCCCTCTTCCTTAGCCCGCTCCGCCTCGACGATGGCGTGTTTGATGGCGTGGGCCGACTCAGGCGCGGGGAGGATCCCCTCCGTCCGGGCGAAGAGGACGGCCGCGTCGAAGCAGGTCCGCTGCGGATAGGCGACCCCCTCGATGAACTTGTGCTCCACCAGGGCGCTGATGAGGGGGGCCATGCCGTGGTAGCGCAGGCCGCCGGCGTGGATCTTCGGCGGGATGAAGGTGTGACCGAGGGTGTGCATCTTCAACAGGGGCGTTGTCTCGGCGAGGTCGCCGAAGTCGTAGGTGTACCGCCCTTTGGTGACGGAGGGAGCGGCGGTTGGCTCCACGGCCACGGCGCGCACCTGTTTCCCGTTGATCTTGTCTCGAATGAAGGGCATCACGATGCCCGCGAAGTTGCTCCCCCCTCCGATGCAGCCGATGACGACGTCGGGGTACTCTCCGGCGATGGCCATCTGCTTCTGGGCCTCCTGGCCCACGACCGTCTGGTGCAGGAGGACGTGGTTCAGGACGCTTCCCAGAGAGTACTTGGTGTCGTCGTGGGTGGCTGCGTCCTCCACGGCCTCGCTGATGGCGAGGCCCAGGCTGCCCGGGTTGTCGGGCTCCTTCTCCAGCACGGCCCGTCCTGCATGGGTATCAGGGCTGGGGGAGGGGACGACCTGGGCGCCCCACACTTGCATCAGCGACTTTCGATAAGGCTTCTGCTCGTAGGAGACGCGGACCATGTAGACCTTGCACGCGATGCCGAAGCGGCTGCAGGCGAAGGCAAGGGCGGAGCCCCATTGGCCGGCGCCGGTCTCCGTGGTGATGCGCCGCGTCCCGGCCTGCTTGTTGTAGTAGGCCTGGGCGATGGCCGTGTTGGGCTTGTGGCTTCCCGGAGGGCTCCCCCCTTCATACTTGTAGTAGATGTGAGCGGGGGTCCGCAGCGCCTGCTCCAGGCCCAACGCTCGGTACATGGGAGAGGGGCGGTAAAGGGTGTAGGCCTCCCGGACCTCCGCAGGGATGGGGATCTCGCGCTGGGTGCTCACCTCCTGCTCGATGAGGGCCATGGGGAAGAGGGGCGCCAGGTCCTGGGGGCCGATGGGCTGGCCTGTCCCTGGGTGAATGGGTGGGTCCAGGGGGAAGGGCAGGTCGGCCAGGACGTTGTACCAGTGAGTGGGTATCTCCTTCTCCGGGAGAACGATCTTGCGGTCCATCTCGACTCACACCTCCTTCTGGTGGTCTTGTCTCGCCGGCTTCGCCAAAGCAAAAGCCCGTCCCTCGAGGGACGGGCTTCGTGTCCGTGGTGCCACCCTTCTTTTCCCGCCCAAGGCGGGAACGCTCTTTCAGGTACGGTCCCGCCGAAGGCGGACGATACCCTAGGCTGCGATAACGGTGCCTCTCCGGTAGGACCTACGCATCCCGCTTACGGGACTTCGGCCTACAGCTCCCAAGCCCATTCAGCCCTGGCGCAGGCGTCGGATTCCCACCACCCCGACTCTCTGGGGCCTCGTTTCAGGGCTTACTCTTCTTGCTCTTCGCCTTTCCTGTTTTGTTTGTACAGGCGATTGTAGGCGGCGGAGGCGCTGGTGTCAAGAAAGAGGTTCTGTCGCGCGGGAAGGGGCTCAACGGACCCGGGGGCCATGCATCGTGCCGCTGGTAATGGGCTCGTTGATGTACACGTCCCCGTTGCGGATCTTGATGTTGAACCCGCACTGCTCGTTGGTGCAGACCCACGCCTTGTAGTAGATGGGGGCCCCTTGGGACCCGAAGTCGGAGAGCGGAACGAGGTCTCCCTGCTTGCACTTCTGGCATTTCGGCAAGGCTAACTCCACCGAGACCACCTCCCCCAGCCATAGTCGCCGCAGCGAGTATACCTTATGGAGCATCGGATGACAAGGCTTCTCCCAGCTTTGCCCAGCCGCGGCGGATATAGTGCGCGCCGCTGGGAGAAAGCTCGCTCTGCATGAGGCTTACCCCCTCAACGCGGAAAGGGATGGAGGATGGCGGGCTCGCGCCACTGTAGAGCCTCTCCGTGTCGAGGCGGGCCCCCTGCCGGACGCGTCCCAGGGTCAGGTGGGGCGAGAAGCCCCGGTTCTCGGTGGGCAAACGGAGGGCCCGGAGAGCCGAGGTCGCGTCTCGCTGGAGGGCGACAAGGGAGTCCGTTGCTCCCTCCAGACCCACCCACAGGACTCGGGCCGGCCCGTGGGGCGGGAAGGCGCCGAGCCTGCCCAGGGAGAGGGAGAAGGAGGAGTGGTCGCGGGCCACTCTCTGAAGGGCCTCGACGATCTCCTCCGCCTTCTCTTGGGGCGTCTCGCCCAGGAACTGCAGCGTGAGGTGGATTCCCTCCACGGGCACCCAGCGGACGCCGCGGGCTTCTCGCTGGCGAAGGGCGGCCTGGAGGCGCTCCAGCTCCTGAAGGACCGATCGGGGCAGTTCGATGGCGACGAAGGCGCGGAAGGTGGGGGACACTAACAAGCCGCTTATTTGCCCTGACTATTCTTGGTGAGGGCGGCCGCCGCCTTGAGAGCTTCGTCTTGGATCTGGTCGAGAATGGCCTCCGAGTGTGTCCGCTCGTCGAGGACGCTGACGAGAAGTTCCTTGCCGAGGCCTTTGATCTGCTCCTTCCCCTTGGCGAGCAGAGAGCCGAGAATGAGGAGGTTCAACGCCTCGGTGAATGTCACGTCCCGATCGAGGAACTTCAACAGATCGGCCTGAAATTCACGGACGTATGACTCCAGAGTTGGAAACAAGCTGACCGACCGGCGATTCATACTGTCCTCCTGCACCGTGGGTTCTTTATGCTATGATGCACCCTCGGTGCGAATTTGTCAAGAGGCTGGTGGAAGGGGGAGCAGGCCTCGATCATGGCGATGAGAGCCCCAGGAGGCGAACGGCGTTGCCCCCCAGGACCTTCTCCTTTTCTCGATTGGTGAGACCTGCCTCGGCAACGTAGTCCAGCGCCTTCTCCTGGGGCATGAGGGGATAGTCGGTGCCGAACAAGACGCGGTCCATGCCGATGGTCACCCTGGCCGTTTGCAGGAGCTGCGGCCCGTAGAGATGGGGA
>JACQUM010000099.1 GCA_016210295.1 Chloroflexota bacterium
CCACCCCCTTCCTGGCCAGGCATGCCCTGAGCCAGCCGAAGGGAAGGGGGACAGGGGGATAGTCGAAGGGTTTTTCAGCAACCTGCTAGAGCGAGACCTCCTGGCCAACCTTCTCCTCTTTCGCCCGGCGGTAGACCAGCCCCGCCAGGGCGACGTCCCAGAGTCCGACGCCGTGAGACTCGAAGAGGGTGATCTCTTGAGGGCTTCGGCGCCCCGCGGCGGTCCCCGCAACCACATCCCCTAGCTCCGCTAGATGGCTCCATTGGACGATGCCGCGCTGGGCTGGCTCCAGGAGGTCGCCTGACTCCAGGGCCGCCTGCTCGCGGTCGTCTACGACGATGCGGTCCGCCCTCTCCACGGCCGCCAGGTCCAGCTCGCGTCGGAGCAGGGAGTTGGAGCCGGCGGCGTTCACGTGCATCCCAGGGCGGAGCCACTCCCCTTTGAGCACCGGCGTGGCGGCGTTGGTCATGGTCACCACGACGTCTGCCTCCGCCACGGCCTCCTCACCCGTGCCGACGGCCACGGCAGTGACGCCGAGGCGCTCGCGCGCCTGTGCCGCGAAGGCTTGACGTCTCTCCGGATTGCGGCCATACACCAGGACTCGCTTCACGGGCCGCACCGCGCAGACCGCCTCTACCTGGGTCTGTGCCTGGTACCCCGTGCCGATGATCCCCAGGACGGAGGACTCTTGTCGAGCCAGGAATCTCGTGGCGACTCCCGATGCGGCGCCGGTGCGGATCTGACCCAACCTCTGCGCCTGGATGATGGCCAGGAGGTCTCCCGTCTCGCTGCTGTAGAGATAGACGTGGACCCTCCCGCCCCGTGGAGAGCCGGAGTAGACTTTCATCCCGAGGACGCCGCGGCCCGGGTCGCCCGCCGGGAGGAGTTGGAGGGCGCCCTGGGACAAGAGAAGGCGACGCCGTGGCAGGTTGACGGCTGCACCTTCCCCCTGGCGACGCAGCGACTCTTCCAGGGCGGCGATGGCGTCCGACATCGGCGCGAGCCTGTGCACGTGTTCCTCGGTCAGCACTAATGTCATGGTCCGCTTCTCCCAGAGTTTTCGGGTCCTTGAGGTCTCGGTGAACGAGAGACTTCCAGGATAACACGTAGGAGCGTGGCGATGTCGAGCCTGCGGGGTGGAGAGGGGGCGATGGGCTCTCCTTGGGACGTTGACAAGCCTAGAACGGAGAGTGAAAATGGCCTAAGGAGGCTGACGGAGGCTCATGGCTTCCCGAAGCCATTATTTTACTCTGGAGTGTGGGTAGAACATGGCAAAGCCCAAGACCCGAGGAGAGCTGGCCAAGAGCGGCTACGTCTCTCTCTCGGTCAAGCAGGAGCTCAGAAAGAACCTCATCCGCAAGATGCAGAAGGAGGAGCAGATCTTCCCTGGCATCGTTGGCTATGAAGAAACGGTCATCCCTCAGGTGGAGAACGCCATCCTGTCCGGTCAAGACATCATCTTTCTGGGAGAGCGGGGCCAGGCGAAGAGCCGCCTCATCCGGGCGATGGTGAACATTCTGGACGAGGAGCTCCCCATCATCGCGGGAAGCGAGGTTAACGATGACCCGTTCAACCCCATCAGCCGGTACGGGCAAGACATCGTGGCCGAGAAGGGGGACGGCACGCCCATCGTTTGGATCGACCGGGAGAGGCGGTACGGAGAGAAGCTCTCCACCCCGGACATCACTGTTGCCGACCTCATTGGGGAAGTAGATCCCATCAAGGTGGCCGAGGGGCGCTACCTCGCGGACGAGTTGACTATCCACTACGGCCTCATCCCGCGCACCAACCGCGGGATCTTCGCCATCAACGAGCTGCCGGACCTGGCGGAGCGTATCCAGGTGGGGCTGTTCAACATCATGGAGGATCGGGACGTCCAGATTAAGGGGTACCGCATCCGCCTGCCCCTGGACATCTGCCTCATCGCCAGCGCCAACCCCGAGGACTATACCAACCGCGGCCGCATCATCACACCCTTGAAGGACCGCTTCGGTGCGCACATCCGCACTCACTACCCGCGCACGGTGGAGCAGGAAATCGACATCATGGAGCAGGAGCGAGAGCATTTCGAGGACACCGGTCTCCCCATCTCCGTGCCGCGCTTCATGAAGGAGATTCTGGCGGAGATCTCGGCCCTGGCGCGGCGCAGCCCGGACGTGAACCAGCGCTCCGGCGTGAGCGTCCGCGTCTCCATCGGCAACTACGAGACATCCGTCTCCAACGCTTTGCGCCGCGCCATCCGCAACAACGAGTCGGAGGCGGCTCCTCGCGTGAGCGACCTGGCGTATATCCTCGCCTCGACCACGGGCAAGATCGAGCTGGAGAGCGTGGAGGAGGGCAAGGAATCCCGCGTCATCGAAGACCTCATCAAGCGGGGCGTCCTCAACGTCTTCAATCGCTACTTCACCGTCCACGAGTTCGACGGCTTGCTTCGGCGGTTCGAGGAGGGCCTCGTGGTGGAGGCCTCGGACATGTTGCCCGCCCGCCACTACACGGCTACCTTGGGAGAGATGGAGGGACTCGGGGAGGCGGTGAAGCGCCTGGAGGCGGATGAATCGCCGGCCACCGTCGCCTCAGCCATCGAGTTCGTCCTGGAGGGCCTGCATCTCAACCGGCGCGTGAACAAGGACAAGCACGAGGGAGCAGTCCGATACCGGGGATAGATCATGCCGCTTTGGTACTCCTATTCTCGCTGGGACGGGGCCCAGAGCGCCCTCGAGATCGATGAGCAAGCTTTCCTCGACGAGTTCTCGGAGAGCTTGCTGACCAAGAGCGATGTTTCTGCTGCCCTGCGGTCTATGGCGCAACGAGGGGTGCGCACCCGGCAGGGGGAGCGAATCAAGGGGGTCCAAGACCTCCTTCAGCAGCTCCGGGGACAGCGGCAGCGGACCCTGAGCCAGCACAACCTCGACTCCGTCCTCTCCGATATTCGAAACAAGCTCGATGAGCTCCTTCGCACGGAACGGGATGGGATCGAGCAGCGCGTGCGGGAGGCTCGGGAGCAGGCCGGCGGGGCAAAGGAGAGCGGCACCGGCGTCTCGCCCGAGATGGCCCGGCAACTATTGCAGCGGCTGGAAGAGATGGCCGCGCGCAAAAGGGAGTTCCTCGACGGTCTCCCTGCGGACATCGGCGGCGCCGTCCGCCAGCTCAACGCCTACGAGTTCATGCACGCTGGCGCTCAGCAGCAGTTCCAAGAGCTGAAGCGCATGTTGCAGCAGGAGTTCATCGCCCGGCAGTTCCAGAAGATGGCCCAAGGCATGCAGGACCTCTCCCCGGAGAGCCTGGACGGGCTCAGGCAGATGCTCCACGACTTGAACAACCTGCTCCGGGAGAAACTGCTCGATGGTCAGCCGGATTTTCAGGGCTTCATGGAGAAGTGGGGCCGGGCCTTCGGCGATCAGCGGCCCCAAGACCTGGACGAAATCATCGAGCTTCTCAAGGAGCAGATCGGCCAGATCCAGTCCCTTTTCGATAGCATGTCGCCGCAGCAGCGTCGGGAGCTGGAGAGCCTCTCCCAGGCGTTGCTGGACGATCCGGGCCTTCGGGAAGAGCTGTCCGATCTTGCGCAGAACCTGGAGGCGATGAGCCCCACAGGCCGCTTGGGAAAGCCTTATCCCTTCCAGGGGGACGATCCGCTGACGCTCCAGGAAGCCTTGGAGGTCATGGACCAGCTCCGAAGCCTGGACGATCTGGAGACTCAGCTGAAGAAGACCCAGCAGGGCGGCTCTCTCCAGGACATCGACGTGAATGCCTTGCGTTCGCTCCTCGGGGAGGAGGCTGCCCACGCCGTGGAGCAGCTCCGCCAGCTCGTGGAGATCCTGGAGAAGGCGGGGTACATCAAGCAGGTGGGGAGCCGGTACGAGTTGACTCCTCGTGGCATGCGGCGCATCGGCCAGAAGGCCCTCGGGGAGATGTTCGCCTACATCAAGAGGGAGCGGGCAGGGCGGCACCTCACCGCAGAGTCCGGCAGGGGCAGTGGCGACCCCTCCGGAGAGACCAAGTCCTACGAGTTCGGGGACCAGTTTCTCGTGGACCTTCCCCGGACGGTCTATAACGCCGTCACACGAGGGGAGGAGGTCCCCGTTCACCTCGCACCGGAGGACTTCGAGGTCTATCGGACCGAGGAGACCTCCCAGGCCGCTACCGTTCTTATGCTGGACCTGAGCCTCTCCATGGCCATGCGAGGTAACTTCCTCGCTGCCAAGAAGGTGGCCCTGGCCCTGGATAACCTCATCCGCACCCAGTTCTTTCGGGATGACCTCCACATCGTCGGTTTTTCCACCTACGCGCGAGAGGTCAAGCCGGAGAAGCTCCCTTACCTCTCGTGGGACGAGTTCGACCCGTATACGAATATCCAGCACGGGCTCGCCCTGGCCCAGAAGCTTCTAAGCCGCCACAAAGGGGGGACGAAACAGATCATCATCATCTCCGATGGCGAGCCGACGGCCCACATGGAGGGCGGGCAGCTCTTCCTGCAGTATCCCCCGAGCCCGCGCACCATTCGCGAGACCCTCAAAGAGGTCAAGCGAGCGACCGATGCTCGCATCGTCATCAACACCTTCATGCTGGAGCGGAACTCCTACCTCGTGGAATTCGTAGAGGAGATGACGCGGATCAACAGGGGTCGCGTCTTCTACACGACGCCAGAGCATTTGGGCGAGTACATTCTCGTCGACTACATCTCCAACCGCCGAAGGAAAGTCATTAGCTAGTCCCTTGCCCCCCTTTTCAGCACCCTGCGAAGGCCCTACCCCCTCGGGGATTACCCCTCCTATCACCTGCCAATCGTCCTTTTGAGTGATGAATCCGCCGATGAGATGAATGAATATGCCTTGGAAGGGAGCGAGGGAAGAGATGGTGTCGAAACGTCAGCGATAAAGAAAGCGCCGGCCCTCTGGCAGGGCCTGCTCCTCCTGTCCTTTTCCGTCGCCCTCTTGGCGGGCTGCGCCACGGTGCAGCTATCCCCCACGCCCACCAGTGAGCCCGCCGCAGCGTTAACACCGAGTCCTCCACCTGCTGGGACGCCGGCGGCAGTCCCCGTCATCCTGGAGCTGCTTTCGCCACAGGACGGTGCCATGGTCGAAACGGGAGCCGTGAGAGTCTTCGGTAAGGCTCGCCCCGACGCCATCGTCGGCATCGAAGGGGTCCCTGTAGAGGTCAGGGAGGACGGCACCTTCCAGAGAGACCTCCCTCTGGAAGAGGGGAGCAACATCATCGAAGTGGCGGCCTCAGACCTTTCGGGGGACACGGTGTTCCAATCCGTGGTTGTCTTCTACACTCCTCCCCCCGCTGGACTTCCCTTCACTCTCTTCTACCCCGCCGATGGCTTGGTGGTCAAGGAACCCTCTATTGCGGTCATCGGGGGGACCCAACCAGACGCCGTGGTGGGGGTCAACGGAGACCCAGCGGATGTAAGCGAGCTGGGAATCTTCTCCGCAAACGTTTCGCTGACTGAAGGGGCCAACGTCATTGAAGTAGTCGCCACCGATATCGAAGGCAACACGAGCTTCAGAACTGTGGTGGTCTTCTATGTCCCGTAGGCTTTTCATCCCCTGCTAACCCGTGCCAGGGTTTCGCCGTTATATACAGTGAACATCCAAGCAAGGAGGGAAAGGACATGATAGGAAAGCGATGGCTGAGTATTCTCCTGGCCTTGGGCCTCATGGGGACCGGGCTGGGAGTCGCTTATGCCCAGGGGGAAGAGGAAGGCGCTCGCCGTGCCGGCCTCGTGGGGATCGTCTCCAGCTACAACGCAGTGACGGGAGCCCTCGGCCTGGACGTTAAGGGCGGGCCGAAGGAGGCGTGCTCCGCTATTACCGTCACGGGGGACACCAAGGTCAAGACCCCCGGGGAGAGCGCCGCCACTGCAGTCGCCGGGACTCTCGAAGCGGGGGCCAAGGTAGCCGTCCTGGTGGAGCGGCTACCCGATGGGAGTTGCACGGCCATCCAGGTGGTAGTCAAGCCTGTGGCTCCCACATCTCCCGCCGTGATTGGGACGGTGGTCAGCGTAGAGAACGGCCTCCTCACCATCACGCGCCCCGATGGCACTACCAAGACAATCCAGCTCCCGCCTGGGGTCACCCCGCCGGCCGTCGGCGAGGTGGTGACGGCCTTCGCTCGGCCCCCTCGCGGTGGAGAACGTGGCGCTCCTCCGACGCTCACCGGGTTGGTCCGGGCCGAGGAGGTGCACCAGCGGCTAAGGGCCTTCCTCCAGACGCTGGCTTCCGAACAGAGCACCCTGCCTGAGAAGGCAGCCCAGGCCCTGGACCGGCGCCTCACTCACATAGCTGCTTTGCTGGACAACCACCTCTCCCATAGGCTGGCTATCCTCCAGCAGGCAAGCGAGAAGAAGGACTTGCCTGCCCAGGCGCGGGCGGGCATTCAGAAGGCGATAGAGAAGGCCCACCAGGACCGCGATGAGGCTCAGGGGAAGGCCCCCGAGGGCCGGCCCGGGCGAAGAGGCTCCTAGGCCAGACGGGCTAGCATCCAAGAATCCCGCGCAGTCGGCAGACACGGAGGGCGTGCCCCGAAAGGGGCACGCCCTCCGTCCTTTTCACCCGCGTGTCCCACTGTCTAGCCCTAGCAGGCTGATGAAAACCCCTTTCGACCATTCCCCTGTCCCCTACCATTCGGCTGGGCTCAAGGCAAGCTCCGGGGCTTCGCCCCTCTGGGCTCCCCTTTTTCAGCACCCTGCTAGAGACGTGCAGCCGCCTCCGGCTCTGGGAGGCAGGAAAGGTGCGTGGAGGGCATGAAGCGTGTGAGTACAATGAGGACGAAAGGACTCTGCTGAGGAACTGCCATGAGTTGGAGAAGGGCGTCTCTTGCCGTCCTGGTCGTAGGCGTCCTCGTCCTGGTGTGGCAATTGGTCGTCACGGCCGCAAGCCCGGAGGTCGTCGTCCTCGAGGTCCGGGGCGCGATCGCTCCGCCGGTGGTGTCCTATATCGATCGGGGGCTTGCCGTCGCGGAGGAGCGGGGCGGGAAGGCCGCGGTCATCGAGCTGGACACTCCGGGCGGCCTCGACAGCTCCATGCGGGAGATCGTCCAGCGGATCCTCAACGCCCGAGTGCCTGTTATCGTCTACGTCTCTCCCTCCGGCGCGCGGGCCGCCTCGGCGGGGACGTTCATCGCCATGAGCGCTCACGTCGCCGCCATGGCGCCGGGAACGAGCATCGGCGCGGCGCACCCCGTGGCGATCGGACAGGGCGGCGGGGTCCTGGAGCTTCCTTCGACCATGGAGCAGAAGGTGGTGAACGACGCGGTGGCCTACATCAAGGGTCTGGCCGAGCTGCGGGGCCGCAACGCGGAATGGGCGGAGAAGGCGGTGCGGGAGAGCGCTTCCCTTCAGGCCAGCGAGGCCGAGCGGCTCGGGGTAGTGGACATGGTCGCCATGGACCTGGCCTCCCTCCTCCATTCGGCGGATGGCCAGACGGTGCAAGTGCAGGGACAGCCCTGGCTCCTCGCGACACGAGGCGCCGTGCTCCGCCCGGTGGACATGTCTCCGGGGGAGCGCTTCCTCTCCGTCATCAGCGATGCCAACGTTGCTTTCATCCTTCTGACTCTGGGTATGCTGGCCCTCTTCTTCGAGCTGGCGAACCCCGGCGCCATCTTCCCGGGCGTGACCGGCGCTATCCTCCTTTTGCTGGCCTTGTTTGCCCTGGGCAACCTTCCGGTGAACTGGGCGGGAGTCTTGCTCCTGGTGCTCGCCTTCGGGCTGTTCGTCGCCGAGATTTTCGTGGTCAGCCACGGCCTTCTCGCGGTAGGGGGCATCGTCGCCATGATCGTGGGAGGCCTGGTCCTCTTCGGCGGCACGGCGCCGCCAGCGCTTCGGGTAGACCCCTGGGTCATCGTTACGTTTGCGTTGGCGACGGGGCTCTACTTCGTCTTCGTCGTCCGGGCCATCGTCCAGTCCCGACGGATGCGCCCGAGCACGGGCGCGGAGGGGATCGTCGGGGCGCGAGGCGTGGTGAGGGTCGCCCTCAAGCCCCAGGGGGTCGTGTTCGTGAACGGCGAGCGGTGGACGGCGATCACCGAGGGCGCCGAGGTCCAGGAGGATGAAGAGGTCACCGTGACGGGCATCGAGGGGCTGCGTTTGCGGGTGGTACCCAAGGAAAGGAGCTAGCCTGATGGTATCCATAGAATGGATCGTCGGAGCGGTGGTTCTGGTGGTGCTCATTCTGGTCCTGGTCCCGGCCACGGTCCGGATCGTCCAGGAGTATGAGAGAGGCGTGGTCTTCCGTCTGGGGCGTCTCGTGGGACCGAGGGGGCCCGGCCTCTTCTTCCTGATCCCCTACGTCGAGCAGATGCGCAAGATAGACTTGCGGGTGATCACCATGGACGTTCAGTCCCAGGAGTGCATCACCCAGGACAACGTGACGGTCAAGGTGGACGCCGTCGTCTACTTCCGGGTGGTGGACCCCTCGAGATCTGTGGTCCAGGTGGAGAACTACATCCGGGCGACGTCGCTCATCTCCCAGACCACCATGCGGAGCGTGGTGGGGCAGTCGGATCTGGACGACATCCTGGCGCGGCGGGAGCAGGTCAACCTGAAGCTCCAGAGGATCATCGACGAGCAAACGGAGCCGTGGGGGGTCAAAGTCACCGCCGTGGAGCTGCGGGACGTGGAGCTTCCCACGGAGATGCGGCGGGCCATCGCCCGGCAGGCGGAGGCGGAGCGGGAGCGGCGGGCGAAGGTCATCCATGCCGAGGGCGAGTTCCAGGCGGCGGAGCGGCTCACAGCGGCGGCCCACGTCATAGCGCAGGAGCCAAACGCCATCCAGCTACGGTTCCTTCAGGCCCTGCAAGCCGTGGTCTCCGACCGGAGCAACATCGTCATCTTCCCGGTGCCGATAGACCTTCTGCCTCTGCTGGGCCGTCGCGGCGGCGGAGGGGACCAGGGCGGCGGGGCCAGCTAGCGCAACGGCCGAAGAGACAGGACGCCCCAGGCCTACGTGGATGCCTTGTAGCAGGTCTGGGTTGTCGTGGCCTTGGCGCGTTCATCCCAGGCGATGATCTCGCCCGTATCGGCCTCCACCAGCCAGAGACCATAGAAAGTCGTTCCCTGTTTCCCCTCGACCAGCCAGAGCCCGGGGCGCTCCGCATAGGCGCTGAAGGCAGTGAGAGGGGCCGGCGGAGTAAAACAGTCGTACGTAGATCGCCACACCCGGAGCCGGGCCTCTTCGGCGGACTGCACGGCTAGGGTCGGGATGCGAGTCGGGGTGGGTGCAGCGGTTGGAACGGGAGTGGCGGTTAGAAACACGGGAGGCGTCGGCCCCGTCGAGAGGGTGGCTATCGGTGAGTCGCAGACGATGTTCGGAGAGGCGATTTGCTTGGCTACCTCATCCAGGGGAGTGACGGCCTCGGTGGTATCGGACACCTGCCAGCGCCCGAAGTTCACGGGGGGGAGTCTTTGCTGGAGACCACCAATGTCCACATCCTCTCCCCTGTGCTATAGCGGAAGGTGACGACGATCTGTACGGCAGCTTTGGAAGCGGAAGCGACCTGATCGGCGCAGCGGCGAAGGGCGTCGAAGACCAATGCTTCTACTCTCGCCTGGCTCACGCTGGGTGAGGGTGTTGGCGTGGGAGTTGGCGGGGGTGTTGGTGTGGGAGGAGGGGTGGCGGTGGGGATTGGGACACGAGTGGGGAGAACGGTGGGCGGAGTCGGGGTCGGGCTATCCCCAAAGAAGTCACAGGCGCTCAGGACCACCGTGCCCAGGACGGCCATAGCCGCGAGGCCAAGAGAGAGGCGAAGTCTTGAGGAAGCCGTTTCCTGTCACTCCCAGACGGGATGAGTCCCGTGCGCGTCTTGGGAGCGATGGTAACTGCACCTCCAGGGGCTGTCAAGCTGGTCTCTCGCTATCCCGCCGCCAGGGCTCGATGAGGAGGATTTGCCCCTCCAGTCGTCCGTCTTCGATGGTCAGCACGGCGGCGGTGGCATCGGTGAGGAAGGAAGAGTAGGGCTGGCCTGGATTGAGGTAGAGGACGCCGTTTCGGACCTCGTTCATCGGGTCATGGGTGTGGCCGAAGAGGACGACGTCAACAGGGCCCTCGAAGTCGCGGAGGATGAGCTCGGGGTCGAAGGGCGGGCCGCCCCAGGAGGGATGGGTGACGGCGATGCGCTTGCCGTCGACCTCGATCACCGCCTGGTGGGGCACCTCCTTCCGCACCTCGGCGTGGTCCGAGTTGCCGTAGACGATGACCGCCTTCCGGGCGGCGCGCCGGAGCCCCTCCACGACACCCAGGCCGGTGTGGTCGCCGCAGTGGACGACGATGTCTGCCTCAGCGGCCAGGCGGCGCACTTCCGCGTGGACATCCTCCCACCGCCGGCAGTGGGTGTCTCCTATCACCAGGATGCGGGTCAACTTTGTGCTCCCCTCGTTCAAGCTCTTCTTACCGGACGACCTCCTGGCGGACCAGGCCTTCGACATCTTGGGCCGAAAGGCCCAGGAGCCCTCGCAGCACGTAGTCATTGTCCTGCCCGAGACCGTGAACAGGCCCGTCGGCCTTTCCGGGCGTCTCGCTGAGGAGGGCGGGGGTGCCTGCGTGCTCGATGTAGCCCCAGCCGGGGTGCCTCACCCCCATAATGAACCCCCTCTGGCGCAGGTGCGGGTCCTCCGCCAGTCCCTTTCCATCCAGCACGGCTCCCGCCGGCACGCCTGCCCCCTGGAGGAGACGCATGACCTCCCAGGGCGTGCGCTGCAAGGTCCACTCCTCGACATGGCGGTCCAGCTCGTCGCGCAGGTGGAGGCGACTCTGCACAGTTGCAAACCTGCCGTCGAGGGCCCACTCCGGGGAGCCGAGCACCTCCACGAAGCGACGCCACTCCTGCTCCGACGTGACGGCGATGGCGCACCAGGCGTCCTCCCCTCGGCAGCGGTAGACGCCGTGGGGAGCCATCGTGGGGCTGCCGTTTCCCCGGGGAAGGGTCTCCCACTCGTTGAGGAAATAGTCGAGGTAAGGGATGGCCAGCAGGTTGGCCATCGCGACAAGCTGCGGGACCTCGATGAGATGCCCCTCGCCAGTTCTCGCTTTCCACTCGAGGGCTGCCAGGACCGCCAGGGTCGCCTCCGCGGCCACGACCACGTCGGAGACGGGAATCTTGGGATGGGTGGAGAGGGGGGAGCCAGGGTGGCCCCAGAGGTAGGTGAGGCCGGTCAGAGCGGTCATCTGTTGCCCGTAGACACCCCAATCCCGTTGGGGCGCCTGCGGGTCTATCCCTGGGAGGGAGGCCATGATGATACTGGGCTTCATCTGGCGGAGGTTGTCGTAGCCCAGGCCCAGGCGCTCCATGACGCCGGGGCGGAAGTTCTCCACGACTACGTCCGACAGTCGGGCGAGGCGCTGCGCCAGCTCGCGGCCCTTGGGTTGGCGCACATCCAGGGAGAGGCTCAGTTTGCTCCGGTTCGCCTCATGAAAGTCGGGGTAGGAGGGGTCGTCGAAGCGAGGGAGGTCCGCCGACTCGATCTTTACTACCTCGGCGCCGAAGGCGGCCAGCGTAAGGGTGGTCAGGGGGCCGGCGAGGAGCCTGCTGAAGTCCAGGACTCGCACGCCAGCCAGGGGCGGCTGGATTGAGGAGGCTCGGAGCTCTCCACCTTTTGGCTGTTTCTCCGCTCCCCATCCGCCGAGGGCGATCTCCTCGGTGTGCTGGCCGAGAAGCGGCGCGGGACGCCGGATGACCGCGGCGGTGGTGTGCAGGCGGAAAGGCATTTCAAGAATAGGGTAGGGGCCGACGGTGAGATGGCTCGTCTCGACGAAGGCCCCGGCCTCCCGAAGGAAGGTTATTGCTTGCGGGATAGTGGCGAGTGGAGCGGCGGGGACGCCGCGTCTCTGCGCCTCCTCGATGAACTCCTGCGTCGCGAACCGGTGGGTGAACTCGGTAACCCACCGGTCAATGGCGTCCATGTTCTGGCGTCGGAAGGAATCGGCACGCCAGGCGGGCTCACAAAGGGTAGGGTGCTGCATCCACTCCACTTCCAGCTGGCGGGCTTGCTCCGCCGTAAAGGGGGTGAGGAAGACCCAGCCGTCCCGAGTGGGGTAGATGTTGCAGGCGGGCCAGAGGGGCTGTGAGCCACCGCGCCGCCCCGCCTCCCCGAACATCGAATAGCGGGTCAGAGCCATGTCGTTTAGCAACACAGCCGTCTCTTGCAGGGAGACGTCCACGTGCTGGCCGCGTCCTGTCGCCCGTCGCACTCGGAGAGCGAGGAGGGCCCCCGTCGCTGCATGGATGGAAGCACCCTGTGTGACCAGGTCCAGGGGAGGCATGCAGGGGGGGATCCACTAGTCCCCTTGGGTAGCCAGGAGGCCGCCCAGCGCCTGGGCTCTGAGCTCGGTGCCCGTGTGCTGGGAATAGGGGCCGCTCTGCCCAAAGGGGGTGAGGGAGACGTAAACCAGGGCAGGGTTCTCCTGGGAAAGCTCCTCGTAGCCCAGACCCAGGTCGGCAAGATGTTCCGGTGCGGCGGACTCCACCAGGACGTCGGCCTGGGAGGCGAGCCCTTGAACGAAGGCGCGGTGGGACGGGTCTGCAAGGTCGAGGGTGATGCTGCGCTTGTTCGTGTTGAAGGCGAGCCAGGCCAGGCTCCGCTCCTCGTGAGTGAGGTTGTGGGCGTAGGGGCCACGGTGACGCAGGAAATCGCCTTCGGGTGGCTCGACCTTGATGACGTCGGCGCCCAGGTCTCCCAGGAGCCGGGCGCAGAGATCTGCAGTCCCTTCAGACAGGTCCAGGACGCGGAGCCCTTCGAGAGCCATCTTCGCGCGAGCGGGCAGACCGTCGTGGGTCGTCATCGTGAGAGGCGGCGGCCTATCTCTGCTCCGCGTAGTCCAGGACGAAGTTGACGAGGCTCCGCACGGGCTGGCCCGTTGCTCCTCGCGGCTCCCAGCCCTTTTCGCTCTCCGTGGTTGCCACCCCGGCGATGTCGAGGTGGGCCCATGGGGTCTCCTCGATGAACTCGTGGAGGAACTGGGCGGCGGCGATGGAGCCGGCGAGGCGGCCTCCCGTGTTCTTCAGGTCGGCGACCGTGCTCTTGTTCAGCTCCTTGTACTCCTCCCATAGGGGGAGCTGCCACATCTTTTCCCCCGCGTGTTTTCCGGCGGCGACGATCCGGTCCGCCACCTCCTGGTCGTTGGCGAAGACGCCGGCGGCGACCTTCCCCAGGGTGACGGAGATGGCACCCGTCAGAGTGGCCACGTCGATCACGGGGCGGAGGCCGAGACGATGCGCCCAGCTCAGGGCGTCGGCCAGGATGAGGCGTCCCTCCGCGTCGGTGTTCTCCACCTCGACGGTCTTGCCGTTCATGGCGACGAGGAGGTCGCCGGGCTTCTGGGCGCCGCCGCCGGGCATGTTCTCCGTGGCTGGGACGAAGGCGAGAACGTTGATGACGGGCTTGAGCCGAGCGATGGCCTGCATGGCCGCGATGACGGCGGCGCCGCCCGCCATGTCGGTCTTCATCGCCTGCATGCCTTCGGCGGGCTTCAGGGAGACGCCGCCGGAGTCGAAGGTGATCCCCTTGCCGACGAGCCCCAGGGTCGAGCGGATGCCCCACGGGTCCCCTTTGTAGCCCAGGATGATGAACTTGGGCGGCTGGTGGGAGCCCTTGGCGACGCCCAGGACTCCTCCCATTCCCAGGGCTTCCATGTGCTCCCTCTCCAGCACGTTGAACTCGAGACCGCAGGATTCGGCTGCCTGGCGCGCTCGCTCCGCCAAGATGGTCGGCGTCATGTAGTTAGAGGGCTCGTTGACAAGGTCCCGCGCCAGGGCCGCTGCCTCCGCCACGATGCGGCCCCGTTCGATCCCTCGCTCGATGGCGGGGAGCCTCTCCGCCTCTCGCTCCAGGAGAAGAAGTTCCTCGGGCCCCTTTCCGTTGTCATCTTCCTTGCTGAGGTGAGCGCGGAAGCGGTAAAGGCCCAGGAGAGCGCCTTCGGCGATGGCCTGGGCCGAGTCGTCGGGCGCGAGCCCTCCGGCTCCCGCCCCGTGGACCACCGAAGCAGCTTTCTTAATTCCCCTCCGCCGCAGGAAGCGGGCGATCTCGGCGCTGACGCTGCGGACGGCGTCGGTATCGAGCCTCTCCTGTTTCCCCAGTCCGGCGACCACGACGCGCTTGGAGGGCATCTTGCCCTGGGTGTGGATCAGGGTCAGCTCCCCGCGCTTCCCCTTCATCTCGCCGTCCCGCATGAGCTCGCCGATGACGCCTCCGAGGGCCTTGTCCACCGCG